>NZ_JBKQWU010000009.1:0-114189 GCF_047275745.1 Amaricoccus sp. W119
CCCTGTCCCTCCTGCGTTCAATGCAGAAGGGAAATAGGTGGCCGGATTTTACTCCGCCCGCGGCCGGACTATCCCGCCGCTACCGTGGCCGGTTTTTGCACCGCCGCTCTCACATAATCTGACATGGCAGCACCGTTATCTGTTTGGCGACAGACGGATACCTCATCCGTCAACGGTGTTGCACTTCACGATGGAACTCACCGATCGCATCCGGATCCGTCCGGACCTTGGCCGCGCGTATGACCACGCCATCCTCGCGGCACACGCGGATCGCCGTCTCATCCTTGGAGACGTCCAGCCCCACAAAGCATCGTTCCATGTCGCCCTCCTGTTCGATCGTGGTCTATGTGACCGCCAGAGAGCGCGGGGGATCAATTACTCCGAGTGATGTAGCCCTTCGCCTCCGCATAGCGGAACAGCCCGTTCATGTAGGTGCATTCGCGAAGGAGGGTGTTGTTGGACGCGCGCCGCTTCAAGAAGGTTGAACGGCGATGCAGCCAGAAATCGGTCAGTCGCGCTTCGTTGATCCGGTCAATCGGGTCTTTTGCGAAGAACGGCACGGAGTAGCGGTTGACGGTGTCGGTGATGCCGCGCCGCTTTTCGTAGAGGATCCATTCCTCGTAGACGGCGTTGTAGGTCGGGGATGACTTGAGCGTGCCGCCTTGCTTCACGTGGTGATATAGCTCGTCGTAGAGAGAGACGGCGAAGGCGGTCGCCTCATGGAGTCGGTTCGTTTTGGTCGTCTTGATGACGAAGCCGGTCGAATTCGGAACCTTGATACGAGCTTGGTAGGTTCCTTTAGCGCCTCGTGGGTAGAGAAGAATGCGACCGTCCCCACGAGGGTCTATCGTCTGTGCTGTGAACTTGCTCACAGTTTCTGGCATGGCATGTTCCATGACTGTTCCATGGTGCCACTATATCAGGTTGTAGCAGATTTGTAACAGGTGGTTTTGGGTAGTTAACGGGATCAGAGTCCACTCAAGCAGTTGATTTTATTTGATAAAATCGACATCCTAAGGAGGAATTTATGATAAGTCTGTATTTTAGGAGGCGGTTGCTCTATCCGCTGAGCTACGGGACCGTCGGGGATGGTCGTAGCCGCTCGCGCCGCGCGGGTCAATCGTGGGCGGCGCGGGGGAAACGGGGCCGCATGGTGGGCGAATCGCCCACCCTACGTAGGGTGGGTGCTCGCACCCACCGTTACGCGCACCGCGACGCACCCATCGCGACCCGCCCGACCGTCACGCTTCGCCCAGCTTCGCGAGGCGGGCGGCGCGCAGGCGGGCGAAATCGTCGCCGGCGTGGTAGCTTGAGCGCGTGAGCGGCGTCGCCGAGACCATGAGGAAGCCCTTGCCGAAGGCGGCCTTCTCGTAATTGGCGAATTCCTCCGGCGTCACGAAGCGGTTCACCGCGTGGTGCTTCGGCGTCGGCTGCAGGTACTGGCCGATGGTCAGGAAATCCACGTCCGCGGCGCGCATGTCATCCATCACCTGCGTCACCGCCTGCCGGTCCTCGCCGAGGCCGACCATGATGCCCGATTTGGTGAACATCGAAGGATCGAGTTCCTTCACCCGCTGCAGGAGCCGGAGCGAGTGGAAATACCGCGCGCCGGGCCGGACTTCGGGGTAAAGACCGGGCACGGTTTCGAGGTTGTGGTTGAACACGTCCGGCTTGGCCGCGACGACGATTTCCAGCGCGTCCGGGCCGCATTTCAGGAAATCGGGCGTCAGCACCTCGATCGTGGTCGCCGGGTTCTTGCGCCGCACCGCGCGGATCGTCTGGGCGATATGCTCGGCGCCGCCATCGTCGAGGTCGTCGCGGTCGACGCTGGTGATAACGACATGGTTGAGGCCGAGCTTCTCGACCGCGACCGCGACGCGCACCGGCTCGAACACGTCGAGCGCGTCCGGGCGACCGGTCGCGATGTTGCAGAAGGTGCAGCCCCGCGTGCAGATATCGCCCATGATCATCATGGTGGCGTGGCCCTGCGACCAGCATTCGCCGACATTCGGGCAGCCCGCCTCCTCGCAGACCGTCACGAGGCGGTTCTCGCGCATGATGTCGCGGGTCTTGCGATAGCCCTCGGAGGTCGGGGCCTTGACGCGGATCCAGTCCGGCTTGCGCAGGATCGGCGTGTCGGCGCGGTGCGCCTTCTCCGGATGCCGTTGCGCGCGGTCCTTGATGTCGCGGCTGCTCATTCGTCTCCCCCGGGCCGATGTCTTCCCGCCCCGAGGGCGGGATGTGCTCACCGCCCTCCGGGCGGCGCCGCCACAACATAAGGGAGGCGCGCGGGAATGTCAGCGGGAAAACCGCTTGTGATCACAAGGCCGGCCGCGGGTCCCCGCCGCGCCCGCGGCCTTGCGCCGCCCGTGGCGTCATGCGCTAGAAAGGGGCGATGGCAGGGCAGGAGGAAACGATGGCAACGGCGGGCGGCGGGCGGGAGCGGGCGCGGTGACGCCGCCCGAGACGATTCCGGTCGAGCGGAGCACCGAGGTCGCCGAGGCGATGGCCGATGGCCGTCCGGTGGTGGCGCTCGAATCGACCATCATCACCCATGGGATGCCCTATCCGCGCAACGTCGAGACCGCGCGCGCCGTCGAGGCAGAGGTCCGCGCGGGCGGCGCGGTGCCGGCGACCATCGCGGTCGTGGATGGTGAACTTCGCGCCGGGCTCTCGGCCGAGGAGATCGAGCGGCTGGGGCGGTCACAGGGCATCATCAAGGCGACACGGCGGGATCTGGCGCCGATCATCGTCCGGCGCGGGACGGCCGGCACCACGGTCGCGGCGACGATGGCGATCGCCGCCATGGCGGGCATCCCGGTCTTCGCCACCGGCGGGATCGGTGGCGTGCATCGCGGGGCGGAGCGGACGTTCGACATTTCCGCCGACCTGACCGAACTCGCCGAGACGCCGGTCACGGTCGTCTGCGCCGGCGCGAAATCGATCCTCGATATTGCGAAGACGCTCGAGGTTCTGGAGACCCGGGGCGTGCCGGTGCTGGGTTACCGCACGCGGAGCTTCCCGGCCTTCTACGCGCGCGACAGCGGCGCGCCGCTCGATTTCTCCTGCGAGACGCCCGACGAGGTGGCGGAGGTGGTGGCGGTGCATCGGGCACTGGGCTTTCGGAGCGGGGTTCTGGTCGCCAATCCGATCCCGGCGCCGGACGCGCTCGACGCCGCCACGCTCGATCGGCGGATCGCGGCCGCGCTCAAGGATGCCGAGGCGGCAGGTGTGACGGGCAAGGCGGTGACGCCCTATCTGCTCGGCCGCGTGATGGACCTGACCGAGGGGCGGAGTCTCGATGCCAATATCGCCCTCATCCTCGACAACGCCGCGCTCGCGGCGCGGATCGCCAGGGCGCTCGCCGCGCGCGAAGGTTGAAGACGGCGGCGCGGCTCAGCTGACCCGTCCGCCCATCGCGCCGACGGTCCAGCGTGTCGCCTCGCGCAGCATTCCGGTCATCGCGGCGTTGAAGGCATTCGCCACCGCGAGCGGCTCGGTCGAGGCGAGAGGCACCCGCGCCTCCAGCATGCGTGAGCCGACGAGCCCGCGATCCGCGTCGCGCACCAGCGTCAGCGCGAGGCGCGCGACGACATGGCCGCCCTCTCCGCCAGGTTCCAGCTCGGCCTGGAACGCCTGGATATCGGTGAGCAGCACGAAATCCGGAGTCGGTCCCGCGCCTTCGCCACCGACATAGCCGACAGCGCCCGAATTCGCGATCGCGCGGATCAGCAGCGTCTGGATCTGGCGGGGCGCCGCGTCGGCCCAGCGGCTGTTCGGCAGATAGGCGACCTGCAGGGCGTTCGGCTTGATCACCATCCGGTCCGAATTGAAGGCGCCGAGCGCGGTCGGCGGCGCCACGAGCAGCACGCGCCGCGAGGTCGGCACGCCGCGCACGGGCGTCCCGGCGGCGACGCCGAGATCGTAGGTCGGCAGCGGCGCCGAGGCGGAGTCGAGCGTCGAGATCGCCGCGCAGCCGCCGAGCAGCGCCAGCGAAAGGACGGCGCCGAGGGTCCGGACACGGCAGGCGCGGGCGAAACGGCGAGGGGTCAATTCCTGTACTCCGGGAGCGAGGTGCCAAGGAGGAAGCGGGTCGGATCGCGCTGGATCTGGTTGGTCAGCCGTTCGAGGGAGGCGACCAGCCCGCGCGCCTCGCTTGCGAAGGCGTCGATGTTCGGCAGCGCGCGCTGGGCGAAGGTGTTGACGGAGGGTCCCGCGGTCGCGACCACGTCGCCGATCTCTGCCACGACGCGGTCGGCCCGTTCGAGCGTGGCGCGGAGCTGGGCCGTGATCGCGGGCAGGCTCTCCGCGACCGTGGCCGCCGAGGCCGTGAGCCGCGTGGCGGACTCGCGCAGATCGCTCGCCAGCGGCGCGAGATCGCTCTGGAGCAGCGCGTTCGCGGAACCGAGCGCGGTATCGGCGGCGGCCAGCGTGCCGCGCGCGTCCCCCGCCAGCGTGTCGATCCTGCCGAGCGTGCGGCTCGCATCGGCGAAGACCCGCGCCCCGGTCCCGAAGGCGAGCGTCGCGTTGCCGATGAGCGGGGCGAGGTCGCGGGTCGTGTTCTGGAGGTCGGCGGTGATCCGGTCCATGGCGGCGTTCGCCGTCTCGGTGGCCTTGGTGACATTTGCAAGCGCGCGCGTCACATCGGCGGCGAGCATCCCGTTGATCGTGTCGAGCGCCTGGTTCGCGGCCCGGGCGGCGCCGCGCGTGTCGGTCACGAGCCCCGTCGCGTCGCCGTCCACCAGCGTCCGGACGCTCCGCGCCGTATCGGTGGCCGCGACGAGGGCCTGATCGAGCGTCCGGATCGTCGCTTCGAGCTCCGAGAGCCGCGCGCCGGCCGCTTCCGCGACCCCGCCGACCGCCCGCAACTGGGGTAGCCCCTCAGCCCGCAGCGCGGTGACGGTCTCGTCGAGGTTGCCGATGAGGGCCTGCGTCCGCGCGACGAGCCCGGGCACATCCTCGCGGATCACGCTGTTCGCCCCGTCGAGCGTGGTGTCCGCGGTGCCAAGCGCCGTCGTCGCCGCCTCCAGCATGGTGACGAGCGAGGGGCTGATCCGGCTCAGCTCGGCGGTGAAATCGCCGAGATTCTCCGTCGCCTGCGAGACCGTCCCCGTCATCCCCGAGACCTCCGCCAGCGCGGTGTCGAGCGAGGCGCTGGCCCGGTCGAGGTTTCCAAGGATCGCGGTCACATGCGCGACGTTCTCGTCGGTCAGCAGATCCCGCAGACGGTTCATGAGCACGGCCGACTGGCTGAGCAGGTCCGGCGCGGATTGCGTCAGCGTGTCGATGATCGAGGGCCGCGCGGTGATGACCGGCACCGGCCCGCCGTTGGTCTCGAGCAGATCGGCCCGCGGGCTGCCGCCCGTCATCTCGATGAAGGAGAGGCCGGTGACACCCTGCGGGCGCAGCTGCACCTCGGTATCGGCCTTGACCGGGGTTTCCGCGCTGACCTGGACGCGGACGATGACCTGGGCCGGGTTCTCGTCATAGAGGTCGATCGCGGTCGCCTGGCCGACTGAGACGCCGTTGAAGAACACGTCGCCGCCGACCGGGAGCCCGGCGACATTGTCGAAGAGGATGTCATAGAGGTCGTACTGGCGGTCGAGCTCCAGATTGGCGAGCCAGATCAGGAAGCCGAGCAGGGCGCCGATGCCCGCGAGCGTGAAGGCTCCGATCAGCACGAAATGGGCGCGGGTTTCCATGCTCCCTCCCCTCAGTCCGAGGCCATCGGCCCGGGGGCCATCAATCCGGGAGCCATCAATCCGGGGGCCATCAGCCCGGCAGCAGCCAGCCCGGAAGCCGCCAGCCCGGGGGCCATCGCGGCCCGCGCGCGCGGCCCGTGAAAGTACTCGCGCACCCATGGGTGTTCGACGGTCAGCATCTCGGCCATGGTCCCGGTCACCAGCACCTTCCTCTCCGCCAGCACGGCCACGCGGTCGCAGACGGCATGCAGGCTGTCGAGGTCATGGGTGACGAGAAATACCGTGAGCCCGAGCGCGCGGCGCAACTCGCGGATGAGCTGGTCGAAGGCCGCGGCGCCGATCGGGTCGAGCCCGGCCGTCGGCTCGTCGAGAAAGACGATCTCGGGGTCGAGCGCCAGCGCCCGGGCGAGGCCCGCGCGTTTCTTCATGCCGCCGGAGAGTTCCGACGGATATTTGTCGTTCGCATTCGCCGGCAGCCCCGCGAGGCTCACCTTCAGCTCGGCGAGCGCCCGGCGGGTGCGGGGATCGAGATCGGTATGGCCGCGCATCGGCACCTCGACATTTTCCGCGACGGTCAGCGCCGAGAAGAGCGCGCCCTCCTGGAACATGACGCCCCAGCGGCGCTCGACATCGCGGCGCCGGGCCTCGCCCGCGCTCAGCATATCCGTCCCGAAGACCCGGATCGACCCGCTCGCGGGCCGGTTCAGCCCGACGATCTCGCGCAGGAGCACGGATTTCCCGGTGCCCGAGCCGCCGACGACGCCGAGCACCTCGCCGCGATAAACATCGAGGTTCAGCCCGTCATGAACCGTATGGGTGCCGAAGCGGGTGACGAGATCGCGGACCTCGATCACCGCCTCGCGGCCAATGGCGCCGGGCGCCCGATCCGCGCCGCCGTTCACACGCCCACCAGTGCGAAGAAGACGGAGAAGAGCGCGTCGGCGGCGATCACGGTGAAGATCGCGGCGACGACCGCCTGCGACGTGTTCCTGCCGAGCGACTCGGCATTGCCCGCGACGGTCATGCCCTTGTAGCAGCCGATGACCGCGACGATCACCGCGAAGACCGGCGCCTTGCTGAGCCCGACGACGTAGTGCCAGACGCTGACCTCGCCGTGCAGCCGGGTCATGAACATGAGTGGCGAGATGTCGAGCTGGAGCCAGGCCATCAGGAGGCCGCCCACGAGCCCCATGGCATCGGCGATGAAGCCGAGGATCGGCATCATGATCACGAGCGCGAGAACGCGGGGCACGACCAGCACCTCGATCGGATCGAGGCCGAGCGTGCGCATCGCGTCGATCTCCTCGCGCATCCGCATCGACCCGATCGCCGCCGTGAAGGCGGAGCCGGAACGCCCCGCGACGATGATCGCGGTCAGGAGGATGCCAAGCTCGCGCAGGACCGAGATCGCGATCAGATCGACGATGAAGATCCCGGCGCCGAACTGCTTCAGCTGCTCGGCGCCCTGGAAGGCGAGCACGACGCCGATCAGGAAGGACATGAGGGCGACGATTGGCACCGCGTCGGCGCCGACCGCGCGCATGTGAAAGACGGTCGAGGTCCAGCGCAATCGCCAGGGCCGGATCGCGAGCGCGGCGAAGCGCGCGAGCGTGCGTCCGAGAAAGCCGAGCATGTCGAGCCCGCCCGAGGCGCTCGACGCGGTCAACCGGCCGAGGTCGGCAACCCAGTCGACAAAGCCGCGTGGCGCCGGGATCTCCGGTTCCTTCGCGGGGATCGCCTCGCGCACGGTGGCGATCAGCGAGGATTGTACCGGGCTCGCATTCTCGATCGCGACGGAGAGGCCCTCGGCCTCGAGCCTGCCGGTCAGGTCGACGAGAAGCCAGGCGCCCGCGGTGTCGAGTTGGTCCACCTGCGAGAGGTCGATCCGGATCGGCCCGCGCGCCCGGAATTCCCCCCGGAGCTCCGCCAGGAGTCCCGCGAGCGCGCGCTGGGCGGCCGAGAGCGTCGCGACCACGAGCTGGCCGGAGACGGCCACGCGCACAGCCGCGTCCGTCCGTTCGATTTCGACGCGCGCCTCCGCCATCGCTCCCTTCCCGTCCCCGAGGCCGAGTGAATCACGCCGCCGTCCCCGCCGCAAGACGCTGGTCGCCCGCGTTGACCTCTGGTCTCGGGCGACGGGATCGGCCAACGTGGCGTTCTGGTTGACGGTCCTGACTGGCGGTTCCGGGTGGAAGGGAGAACGCGGATGGTGGAACTGAGATTCACGCGCGAGGAATTCGCCGCCCGCCTCGCCGCGACGCGGGCCGAGATGGCGGCGCGCGGGATCGACGCGCTGATCGTGAGCGATCCGACCAACATGAACTGGCTGACCGGCTACGACGGCTGGTCCTTCTACGTTCATCAGGCGGTGGTGGTGCCGCCGGCGGGGGAGCCGGTGTGGTTCGGCCGGGCGATGGACGCGGAAGGTGCGATCCGGACCGCCTACATGGACCCGGACCGGCTCCGCGGCTATGCCGACGACTACGTTCAGTCGACCGAGCGGCATCCGATGGAGGTGCTTGGCAGTCTCCTGGCCGATCTCGGGCTCGGTTCGGCGCGGATCGGCGTCGAACTCGACAACTACTGGTACACCGCCGCCGCGCACCGGACGCTGCTCGCGGCGCTGCCCGAAGCCTCGTTCATCGACGCCACCGGCCTCGTGAACTGGCGCCGCGCGGTCAAGAGCCCGGCGGAGATCGGCTACATGCGCAAGGCGGCCCGGATCGTCGAGGCGATGCATGCGCGCATCGCCGAGGTGATCGAGCCCGGCATCCGCAAATGCGATCTGGTGGCGGAGATCTATGACGCGGGCATCCGGGGCGCGGACGGGGTGGGGGGCGACTATCCCGCCATCGTTCCGATGCTGCCCTCGGGCGCGGACGCCGCCGCGCCGCATCTGACCTGGGACGACAAGCCGATGAAGGCCGGCGAGGGAACCTTCTTCGAGATCGCCGGCTGCTACCACCGCTATCACGTCCCGCTCAGCCGCACCGTCTTTCTCGGCGCGCCGACGAAGGCGTTCCGCGACGCGGAGACGGCGGTTCTCGAAGGGATGGAGGCGGGGCTCGCCGCCGCGAAGCCGGGCAATACCTGCGAGGACATCGCCGTCGCCTTCTTCGACACGCTGGCGCGGTTCGGCTTCGAGAAGGACAGCCGCACCGGCTATTCGATCGGCGCGAGCTACCCGCCCGACTGGGGCGAGCGGACGATGAGCCTGCGCCGGGGCGACCGGACCGAGCTCAGGCCCGGCATGTGCTTCCATTTCATGACCGGGCTCTGGCTTCGCGACATGGGGCTCGAGATCACCGAGAGCATCCTGATCACCGAGACCGGCGTCGAATGCCTCGCCAACGTGCCGCGCGAACTGCTGGTGAAGCCGTGAGGCCGTCGCCCATCGTCTCATCGGTTGATCTCGAGGCCAAGGGCAAGCAGCACGGCCATCTGCGCCTGCCCCACAGCCGCGACGATTCGGCCTGGGGCTCGGTGATGATCCCGGTCGCGGTCATCGCGGGGGCGCCGGGGCCGACGGCGCTGCTGACGGGGGCGAACCATGGTGACGAATACGAAGGGCCGCTGGCGCTCTTCGAGCTTGCGCGGCTGCTCGATCCGGAGGTGCTGACCGGAAGGGTCATCATCGTCCCGGCGCTGAACACCCCGGCGTTTCAGGCCGGAACACGGACATCGCCGATCGACAGGGGCAATCTGAACCGGCTCTTTCCGGGGCGCCCGGACGGGACGGTGACCGAGAAGATCGCCGATTTCGTCACGCGCGAACTGCTGCCGCGCGCCGATCTGGTGCTGGACTTCCATTCCGGCGGCCGAACGCTCGACTTCCTGCCCTTCGCCGCCGCGCATGAGCTGGACGACCCGGAGCAGGAGGCGCGGGCGATGGCGGCGGTCGCGGCTTTCGGCGCTCCCTGGTCGATGAGGATGCGCGAGATCGACGCGGTCGGCATGTTCGACACTACGGCCGAGGCGATGGGCAAGGTCTTCGTCACGACCGAGCTTGGCGGCGGCGGCACCGCGCGGGCCGAGACGGTCGCGATCGCGCGGCGGGGCGCTTCGAACCTGTTGCGCCACGCCGGCATCCTGCCGGGCGAGGTGGAGGACCAGGGCACCCGTTGGCTCGACATGCCCGATGGCTGCTTCGCCTTCGCGCCGCGCGACGGGCTCTTCGAGACGCTGGTCGACCTCGGCGCCGAGGTGCGCGCGGGCGAGCCCGTCGCCCGTATCCACGCCACCGACCGGACCGGGGTCGCGCCTGAGGAGATCGCGGCGCCCCTCGACGGCCTGCTCGCGGCGCGGCATTTTCCGGGGCTGATCCGGATCGGGGATTGCGCGGCCGTGGTCGCCGTTCCCGCGTGACGACCGAGGGAGAGAAGCGATGCGGACACTGGAGATCCTGGAGCGGCTGATCGCCTTTCCGACCGTGAGCCGCGACCCGAACGCGCCGCTCATGGACTACGTGGCCGAAACCCTGCGGGCGGGCGGGATCGAGCCGGTGCTGGTCCCGAACGCGGACGGGACCAAGGCGAACCTCTTCGCGAGCGTCGGCGGTCCCGAGGGCGGCGTGATGCTCTCCGGCCACACCGATGTCGTGCCGGTCGACGGGCAGGACTGGACGCGGCCGCCTTTCGAACTGACGCGCGGCGAAGGGCGGCTTTACGGGCGCGGCACGGCGGACATGAAGGGCTTCGTCGCCTCCGCCGTCGCCGCGATGTTGCGGGCGGCGAAGGCGGATCTCGCAAGCCCGCTGCATCTCGCGCTCTCCTATGACGAGGAACTCGGCTGCCTCGGGGTGCATTCGCTGATCGACCTGCTGGCCAGGGGGCCGGCGCGGCCCGCGATGTGCATCGTGGGCGAGCCGACCGAGCTTCGCGTGGCGACCGGCCACAAGGGCAAGACCGGCATGCGCGCCACCTGCCGGGGCGCCGAGGCGCATTCGGCGCTGGCGCCGACCGGGCTCAACGCGCTCCATCTCGCGAGCGACCTCATGTCCACGATCCGCGCCGAGCAGGACCGGATCGCCGCCGAGGGCACGCGCGACGGCGACTACGACGTGCCCTATTCGACGCTCCACGTCGGCAAGCTCAACGGGGGCGTGGCGCTCAACATCGTGCCGAACCTCGCAGTGATGGATTTCGAACTGCGCAATCTCGCGCAGGACGTGCCCGAGGCGCTGCTCGAACCGGTCCATGCCGCCGCCGGGCGCCTCAGCGCCGAGGCGCGCGCGCGCTTCCCCGATGCCGGGGTGGAGATCGAGGTCTTCAACACCTATCCCGGTCTCGACACGCCGGGCACGGCGGAGGTGGTGCGCTTCGTCCAGTCGCTGACCGGGGCGAACGGCACGATCAAGGTCGCCTTCGGCACCGAAGGCGGGCTCTTCTCCGAGAAGCTCGGGCTGCCCACCGTGGTCTGCGGTCCGGGCTCGATGGCGCAGGGCCACAAGCCGGACGAGTTCGTCACGGAGGAGCAGATGGCGC
Source organism: Amaricoccus sp. W119 (assembly GCF_047275745.1). NCBI lineage: Bacteria > Pseudomonadati > Pseudomonadota > Alphaproteobacteria > Rhodobacterales > Paracoccaceae > Amaricoccus > Amaricoccus sp. W119. Next base: position 11,186 of record NZ_JBKQWU010000009.1, read on the forward strand.
GCTGCGACGCCATGCTCGACGAACTGATCCTCCGGCTTCGCGCGGGGCTCTGACCCCGCCGCGCTCTCGCCAACCGTCGCCAAAATCGTCGCGAAATCCGAACTCGCCCGTTCACATCTCCGAGAGTGGTGTTACTGATTGTCGCATGGGCGCGAAAGGCGGCGCGGATCGCCACGCGGATCGCCGCGAGAATCGCCAGTGGGGGAGGAGCGACAATGGGCGCATTCAACATCTTCATGTTCGTAGGATTCACCGCGCTCGTCGCGATCCTGTCCTACTACTGGACACGGGGAACCGACGAGCACCACTCCGAAGGCTATTTCCTCGGCGGGCGATCTCTCACCGCGCCGGTGATCTGCGGCTCGCTCCTGCTGACCAACCTTTCGACCGAGCAGATCGTCGGGCTGACGGGCCAGGCCTATTCCGAGGGCGTGCTCGTCATGGCCTGGGAGACGCTCGCCGCGATCGCGATGGTGGTGACGGCGCTCGTGCTCCTGCCGCGCTACCTGCGCTCGGGCATCTCGACGATCCCGAGCTTTCTCGAGGAACGCTACGACGCGCAGACCAAGACGATCACCTCGCTCCTGTTCCTCTCGGGCTATGTGATCGTGCTCTTGCCGATCGTGCTTTATTCGGGCGCGCTCGCGCTTTCGACGATGTTCGAGGTGCCGACGCTCCTCGGGATGAGCGAGACGGGGGCGCTCTGGATCACGGTCTGGGCGATCGGGATCATCGGCTCGATCTACGCGATCTTCGGCGGCCTGAAGGCGGTCGCGGTCTCCGACACGATCAACGCGGTGGGGCTCTTCATCGGCGGGCTGCTGATCCCGATCTTCGGCCTCGCGGCGATCGGCGGCGGCAGCGTCTTCCAGGGGATCTCGATCCTCTACACCGAGAATCCGGAGAAGTTCGACGCGATCGGCGGGCCGGAAAGCTCGATCCCCTTCGCAACGATCTTCACAGGCATGATGCTGGTGCAGCTGTTCTACTGGGGCACCAACCAGGCGATCATCCAGCGCGCGCTGGGCGCGAAGGATCTGAAGGAGGGCCAGAAGGGCCTGCTCTACGCGGGCGTCCTGAAGATCCTCGGGCCGATCATCGTCGTCCTGCCGGGGATCATCGCCTATCAGCTGTTCTCCGATCTCGAAGTCGCGGACCAGGCCTATCCCCGGCTCGTGACCGAGGTGCTGCCGTTCCCGCTGCGCGGCTTCTTCGCGGCGGTGCTCTTCGGTGCGATCCTGAGCTCCTTCAACTCGGCGCTCAACAGTTCGGTCACGCTTTTCGGCGTCGACATCTACCGCCAGTACTTCAAGCCCGAGGCGAGTGACGAGCAGACCGTCTACGCGGGCAAGTGGTTCGGCACCATCCTCGCCATCGCCTCGATGACCATCGCGCCCTTCATCGCCAACGCGCCGCAGGGGCTCTTCGGCTATCTGCAGGAGGTCAACGGCTGCTACTCGATCCCGATCCTGACCATCATTCTCGTCGGGATCTTCACCCGCAAGGTGCCGCCCTTCGCGGCGAAGATCGGGCTCGCCTCGGGCGTGGGGCTCTATATCCTGAGCCAGTTCATCATCAAGCCGGCGGTGGGCGCGGAGAACTACCCGCACTTCCTGCATGTGATGGCGGGGCTCTTCGTGCTCAACGTCTGCATCATGCTCTTCATCGGCATGCGCTGGCCGATGGCCCGGGATTTCGTCCCGCGCGAGAGCCACGCGGTGGACATGACGCCCTGGGCCTATGCGAAGCCGATGGGCCTCGCCATCGTCGCGGTCGTCGTCTCGACCTATTTCATCTTCACCTGACGGCGGGCATGCCGTGCGATCCGGACGGGTCGCCCGGCATGGTTGTCGGGAGGTTCACCTGGACCCGCGCAGGGTCGCGTCGAGCCGCGGCGCGGCGAGGGCGGTCTCGCGGACGAGGGCCGAGAAGTAGGCGCGAAGGCGGCGGGCGAAGCTCTGTTTCTGCATGTCGGTCTCCATGAATGGACCATTTCCGTTCATGGCCAAGCTAGGCGCGACGTCTCCGGCGCGGTAGCGGGACACGCGCAAACCCGCCCTGTCCCGCGCGCATGGCAAGGGCGAAAGGAGTCAGTGCGCTTCGCGGGTGGCCCCGCGCCGGGCCTTGGGCTCCGGTTGCCCGTGAGACTCCGGTTGCCCGTGCCACAGGCCGGGAACGCCATCGTCGCCGATGATCGCGCGGCAATGATCGACGAAGGCCGAGACCGTCGCGGTGCGGTGCGCGACGCGCGAGAGCGCGAGGCCGAGGCGGAGCGGCGCGATCCCGGAGAGCGGCACGAAGCAGAGCGGCTTGCCGTCCGGCGCCAGGTCGTGCTGGGCGCGGGCGGCGATGACGGTATAGCCGAAACCGTTCGCAACCATCGAGCGGGCGACCGACATGTCCCGGGTGCGCTCCGCGATCCGGGGGCGCAGGCCCACGCGGCTGAAGATCGAGAGGAAGTAATCGCCGCTGTACGGGAGGTCGAGAAGCACCATGCCGCGGTCGACCAGATCCTCCGGCCGGAGCGTCGAAGCCGCCGACAACGGGTCCTCCGGCGACAGCATCACGAAGGGCGGGAGTTCCGCGAGCGTCTCGAAGACGATGTCGCTCGGCACACCGAGGTCATAGGTGAGCCCGACATCCACATCCGCGACGCGGAGCCGCTCGATGATCTCGCCGTGGTCGAGTTCGTACTGGCGCACCGCCACCGCGTCGTAGCGTTGCTCGAACCGGCGCCGCAGTTCCGGCAGGACGAGCTGCGCGAAGGTGACGAGGCAGCCGACCCCGAGGGGACCGCGCACCACGCCCGACATGTCGTTCGCGATCGCGTTGAGCTCGTCCGCCGCGGCGATCACCGCCCGCGCCTGCACGAGGAAGGCGCGGCCGGCGCCGGTCGGCGTCAGCCCGTGCGCGTGCTTGCGGATGAAGAGAGGCAGGCCGAACTCCGCTTCCATCTGCGCGATCGCGGTCGAGATCGAGGGGGCGGAGACATTGACGAGTTCCGCCGCCTGGGTCACGCCGCCGGCCTCCCCGACCGCGATCAGGTATTCGAGCTGGCGCAGTGTGAACCGGAGCGGCATGGCTCACGATGGCGCCCTGATCGGCATGCGATGTCAAGAGTGGAACGCCCCGACTGGCCGGAGATGGCCGCATTTCGGGCAAATCCCGGTTGAAATGCTGGCGCGGGGGCGAAATCGGGGCTAAGGTGCCGCCAAATTCCGCGCCGGGGGCAACCCGGGCGGATGTGGCAGTGAACGCAGGCACCAGGAACGACGAGGCGGTTCCCCGATGACCGACATGGTCTTTCGCGCGACTCCGGCGAAGCCCGGGGAAGCGATCATTCCCGAATGGTGGCGTACCGTCGACCGCTGGTCGCTCGCGGCGATCATCGCGCTCTTCCTGATCGGCCTCCTGCTCTGCCTCGCGGCCTCGCCGCCGCTCGCGGTACGCAACGGGCTCGATCCGTTCTACTATTTCTGGCGGCAGATCGCCTTCGGGCTCGTCGCGATCCCGATGCTGTTCGTGCTCTCGATGTCCTCCCCGTCGCGGCTGCGGAGGCTGGGCGTGATCGCCTTCTTCGCCTCATTCGTCGCGCTGGCGCTGCTGCCTTTCTTCGGAACCGATTTCGGCAAGGGCGCGATCCGCTGGTATTCGCTGAGGGTCGTGTCGGTTCAGCCGGCGGAGTTCCTGAAACCCGCCTTCGCGGTCTTCGCGGCCTGGCTGATGGCCGCGAGCTACGATGTGAAGGGGCCGCCGGGCAAGGCGCTCAGCTTCTGCGTCGCGGTGGTCCTGACCGCGATGCTGGCGCTGCAGCCCGACTTCGGCCAGGCGGGTCTCGTCATCGCCTCCTGGGCGCTCATGTATTTCGCCGCCGGCGCGCCGGTCACGCTCCTCTCCGGGGTCGGAGCCGGGGTCATCGGCGTCGGCTGGTTCGCCTATAACAATTCCGAGCATGTGGCGCGGCGCATCAACGGCTTCCTCTCCGAGGAGATCGATCCGCTGACCCAGATCGGTTATGCGACAAATGCGATCCAGGAGGGCGGGATCTTCGGCGTCGGCGTGGGCAACGGCTCGGTCAAATGGACACTGCCGGACGCGCATACCGACTTCATCATCGCGGTGGCGGCGGAGGAATACGGGCTCATTCTCTGCGTCGTGGTGATGGCGCTCTACGCGACGGTCGTCGCGCGCGCGCTCATGCGGCTCGTCGGCGAGCCCGACCCGTTCATCCGTCTCGCCGGGACCGGTCTCGCCTGTCTCTTCGGGATGCAGGCGATGATCAACATGGGCGTCGCCGTCCGGCTGCTCCCCGCCAAGGGCATGACATTGCCGCTCATCTCCTACGGCGGTTCCTCGCTGATCGCCGCCTGCATTGGCCTTGGCATGCTGCTCGCGATGACGCGCAGGCGCCCGAGGCCCGACGAAATGGAAGACATCCTTGGTCCCGTCCGCTGACAGCCGTTCCGCTCAGAAACCACCACTGCTCGTCATCGGCGCCGGGGGAACCGGGGGGCACATGTTCCCCGCGCAGGCGCTCGCGGAGGCGATGCTGGCGCGGGGATGGCGCGTGCGGCTCGCGACCGACGCCCGGGGCGCGCGCTATGCCGGGGGCTTTCCCGAGGCGGTGGAGCGCCAGGTGACCCGATCCGGAACCTTCGCCCAGGGCAGCCTGATCGCGCGCGCGCTCTCGCCGTTCTCGATCGCGCTGGGCGCGGCCGGGAGCATCTGGTCGATGCTGCGCGACCGTCCCGCCTGCGTCGCGGGGTTCGGCGGCTATCCGGCGCTGCCGGCGATGATCGCGGCCTGGACGCTCAGGCTCCCCCGGCTGATCCATGAGCAGAACGGCGTGCTCGGCCGGGTGAACCGCGCCTTCGCGCGCCGGGTCGACGTGGTCGCCTGCGGCACCTGGCCGACCGCGCTGCCTCCCGGCACCCGGCATGTTCACACCGGCAATCCGGTACGCGGCGTCGTGCTGGAGCAGGCGGGCGCCCCTTATGTGCCGCCCGGTGATCATCCGATGGGGCTTCTGGTGATCGGCGGCAGCCAGGGGGCCGGGGTCTTCGCCCGCGTCATGCCCGAGGCGCTCATGCTGCTCGAACCCGCGCTCCGCGACCGGCTGCGCGTCAGCCAGCAGGTCCGGGCCGAGGACATGGCGCGGATGCAGGACGGGTTCTGCGGGCTCCGCATCCGGGGCGACCTCCGCGGCTTCTTCGACGACGTGCCCCGGCGCATCGCCGAGGCGGCGCTCGTCATCAGCCGGGCGGGGGCGAGTTCGATCGCCGATATCACCGCGATCGGCCGGCCCTCGATCCTGATCCCGTTTCCGGCGGCGACCGACGACCACCAGACCGCGAACGCCCGGGGTCTCGTCGAGGCGGGTGGCGCGTTCGTCATCCAGGAGGCGGATTTGACTCCCGATCTCCTCGCCGGGCATATCACCGCGATCCTGTCAGATCCGGAGGGGGCCGAGGCCATGGCCGCGGCGGCGCTGGCGGAGGGCCGGCCCGACGCGACGGAACAGCTCGCGGAGCTCGTCGAGCATCTCGCGCAACAAGGAGGCAGAGCATGAACGGACAGACCAGGCTTCCGCATGACATCGGCGCGATCCATTTCACCGGGATCGGCGGCATCGGCATGTCCGGCATCGCGGAGGTGCTCCTGAACCACGGCTTCACCGTTCAGGGTTCCGACCTGAAGGAAAGCCCGATCATCGCGCGGCTCAGGGAGCAGGGTGCCACGATCTTCATCGGCCAGCGGGCCGAGAACATCGAGAACGCGCAGGTCATGGTGATCTCCTCCGCCATCAAGCCGGGCAATCCGGAGCTTGACGCGGCGCGTGCACGGGCGCTGCCGGTGGTGCGGCGGGCGGAGATGCTGGCGGAGCTGATGCGGCTGAAGTCGAACGTCGCGGTCGCGGGCACGCATGGCAAGACCACGACCACCTCGATGGTCGCGGCGCTGCTCGACGGGGGCGGGATGGACCCGACGGTGGTCAATGGCGGCGTCATTCACGCCTATGGCTCGAACGCCCGGATCGGCGCCGGCGACTGGATGGTGGTCGAGGCCGACGAGAGCGACGGCAGTTTCAACAAGCTGCCCGCGACCATCGCGGTCATCACCAATATCGACCCCGAGCATCTCGACCATTACGGCGATTTCGACGGGCTGAAGGCGGGGTTCGATACCTTCGTCTCCAATATCCCGTTCTACGGCCTCGCGGTCTGCTGCATCGACCATCCCGAGGTGCAGGCGCTCGTCGGACGGATTTCCGACCGCCGCGTCGCGACCTACGGCTTCAGCCCGCAGGCCGACGTGCAGGCGAGGAACCTGACCTACGAGAACGGCGGGGCGCGGTTCGATGTGGCGCTCAACGCCGAGGGCCAGGTGATCGAGGGGGTGAAACTGCCGATGACGGGCGATCACAACGTCTCGAACGCGCTCGCGGCTGTCGCGGTCGCGCGGCACCTGAAGATCTCCAAGGACGCGATCCGTCAGGCGCTCGCGGGCTTCAAGGGCGTGAGCCGACGCTTCACCAAGGTCGGCGTCATCAACGGCGTCACGATCATCGACGACTACGGCCATCACCCGGTCGAGATCGCCGCCGTTCTGAAGGCCGCGCGGCAGGCGACCAAGGGTCGCGTCATCGCCGTGCATCAGCCGCACCGCTACACCCGGCTCCGCGATCTCTTCACCCAGTTCTGCGCCTGTTTCAACGATGCCGACACGGTGGCGATCGCCGATATCTACGCCGCCGGCGAGATGCCGATCGAAGGGGTGAGCCGCGACACGCTGGTCGGCGGGCTGATCGCGCACGGCCACCGCAGGGCGCTGCCGCTCTCGGGAGAGGCGGCGCTGGCCGATTTCGTCCGCGCCGAATGCCGCCCCGGCGACATGCTCGTCTGCCTCGGCGCGGGTTCGATCAGCGCCTGGGCGAACGCGCTGCCGGATCAGCTTGCCGGAAAGGCCGTCGCGTAGGAAATCCGCCCGCCTTCGGCGCTGAACGGGTGCCGGGTGCCGATGCGTGGCGGATCGTAAAGACTGGTGGACCAGAGTCGCCCACGGAACCCGGAGACGGTGATGACGACGAACCTTCCTCCGGTGCGCGGGGCCCTGACGCGGGGGCGGCCGATGGCCGAACTGACCTGGCTGCGCGTCGGCGGTCCCGCCGATGCGCTGTTCCAGCCGGCGGACGAAGCCGACCTCGCCGCCTTCCTCGCCGCCGTGCCGCCCGAGGTGCCGGTCTTCCCGATGGGGGTCGGGTCCAATCTGATCGTGCGGGACGGCGGCATCGAGGGCGTGGTGATCCGCCTCGGCCGCGCCTTCGCGGAGATCCGCGTCGAGGGCGAGCGGGTGATCGCCGGCGCCGCGGCGCTCGATTCGCGAGTCGCGCGCCGCGCGGTGGAGGCTGGGATCGACCTCACCTTCCTGCGCACCATCCCGGGCTCGATCGGCGGCGCCGCGCGGCTCAACGCGGGCTGTTACGGCAGCTACGTCGCGGATGTCTTTGAAAGCGCCCGCGCGATCGACCGTCGGGGGCGGAGTGTCACGCTCGGCCCGGACGACATGGGCTTCGGCTATCGCCACACCGGGCTGCCGCCGGATCTCGTCATCACCGAGATGACGCTCCGGGGTCCGCGCGGTGATTCGGAGGCGCTCGCCGCCATGATGGCGGAGCAGGTCGCCCGCCGCGATGCCAGTCAGCCGATGAAGGAACGCTCCGCCGGTTCGACCTTCCGCAACCCGGCCGGCTATTCCTCGACCGGCCGGGCCGATGATTCCCATGAAATGAAGGCCTGGACCCTGATCGACCGCGCCGGAATGCGCGGCGCGGCGCTGGGTGGCGCCCGCATGTCGGCGCATCACGCCAACTTCCTCGTCAATTGCGGTGATGCGACGGCGGCCGATCTGGAGAATCTTGGTGAAGAAGTGCGAAAAAAGGTTTTGGATTCAACCGGAATCCAGCTAGAGTGGGAAATCATGCGGATCGGCCGAAAATAAGGCCGGACGGTGGGCGACCCCAGCAAAGGCTCGAAGAGTCGCGGGGCGTTTCGGAACGAGGCGGGCATGTCGAGCAGGACAGCAGCCCGTATCGCGGTCCTGATGGGCGGCCGGTCGGCCGAGCGAGAAGTGTCGCTCGTCTCCGGACGCGAGTGCGCGGCCGCGCTGCGGGAGGAAGGATACGAAGTTATCGAGGTCGATGCCGGCCCCGATCTCGCATCCGTCCTGATCTCCGAGAAGCCCGATGTGGCGTTCAACGCGCTGCATGGACGGTGGGGCGAGGACGGTTGCGTCCAGGGGCTGCTCGAATGGTTGCGCATTCCCTACACACATTCCGGTGTTCTCGCCTCGGCGCTCGCCATGGACAAGGCGCGCGCGAAAGAGGTCTTCGCGGCGGCGGGACTGCCCGTCGCGGAGGGAAGGCTCTGCTGCAAGGCGGAGGTCAGGAGCTCTCACCCGATTGCCCCACCCTATGTGGTCAAGCCGGTCAACGAGGGGTCCTCGGTTGGTGTGTATCTGGTCCAGGAGTGCGCGAACGGCCCGGCCCTCATCGCCGACGACATGCCCGAAAGGCTGCTGGTAGAGCAGTACATTCCCGGGCGTGAACTCACTACGGCGGTCATGGGTGGCAGGGCCATGGCGGTGACCGACATCATCGCCGATGGTTGGTATGATTATCACGCGAAGTACTCCGCCGGCGGCTCACGTCATGTGGTGCCGGCGGAGATCCCCGAGGAGATCACAGCGGCCTGCCTCGACTACGCGCTCCGCGCCCATGACGCGCTGGGCTGCCGGGGGGTGAGCCGGACCGATTTCCGCTGGGACGAGTCCCGCGGTCTTTCGGGCCTCTATCTTCTGGAAACAAATACGCAGCCGGGCATGACCCCGACCTCGCTCGCTCCCGAGCAGGCGGCGGCGCGCGGCATGTCCTTCGGCGATCTGGTCCGCTGGATGGTGGAGGACGCGTCATGCGACCGCTGAGCGCCGGGCGCCGCGGATCGCGCCGTGGACCGCGCCGCGATCCCGCGCCGTCGCGGCTCCGCTACCGGCTCAACCGGATCTGGCTCCGGCCCGGTGTCCGCCGCGCCGTCAACATCGGCATCCCAAGCCTCGCGGCCCTGCTCGCCGGCTGGACGCTGATCGCGCAGTTCGATGCGCGGGAGCGGGTCGTCGCCGGCTACGAGGCGCTGCGCGAGGCGGTGGTTCGCCGCCCGCAGTTCCAGATCACCTCGATCGACGTCCCGGACGTCAGCGCGGATCTCGCCGAGCAGATCCGCACCGCCGCCTTCGTCTCCCTGCCCGCCAATTCGCTCGAAGTCGATGTCGCCTCCGTGCGCGACCGGGTGGAGGCGCTCGGCGCGGTCGAGCGGGCGCGGGTCCGTGTCCTGACGAGCGGCGTTCTCGAGATCCGCGCGATCGAACGCGTGGCCGCGGTGGTCTGGCGTTCGGACCAGGGGATCACGCTGCTCGATCAGGGCGGAACGTGGGTCGCGGAAGTGGACAGCCGCCTGCGCCGCGTCGATCTGCCCCTGATCGCCGGCAACGGCGCGGACGGCCATGTCGGCGAGGCGCTCGCGCTTTTCGCCGAGGCCGCGCCTTTGCGCGAACGGGTCAGGGGGCTGGTGCGTGTCGGCGAACGGCGCTGGGACTTGGTGCTCGACCGGGGCCAGACGATCCGGCTGCCGGAGCGGGACCCGCTCGCGGCGCTCGGACACGCGGTGGCGCTCGAGACCGGGCAGCGGGTTTTCGCGCGCGAGGTCACGGTGATGGACCTGCGCGATCCGCGCCGGCCGATCCTGCGGCTGAGCCCATACGGAAAAGAAGAACTGGCGCGGATACGCGCCCAAGCGGCGGGAGAAGATGCATGAGGCGCCAGCTTTACCAGGTGCAACGGGCGATGCGGGCTCGTCGCGAGGCGGCGCTGAAACGGGGCGTGATCGCGGTTCTCGACATCGGCACGTCGAAGGTCGCCTGCCTCGTGCTGCAATTCGTCCCGGACGATGCGAGCGGCTCGGGCGACCGGCCGACCCTGCGCCAGGGCGCTTTCCGCGTGATCGGCGCCGCCAATACCCGCTCGCGGGGCGTCGCCTTCGGCGAGATCGCCTCGATGGAGGAATGCGAGCGCGCGATCAGGACCGCGATCCAGGGCGCGCAGCGCATGGCGAACCTGCGCGTCGACCACGTGATCGTGAGCTTCGCGGGCGGGCGTCCGCGTTCGTACGGGCTGAGCGGGGAGACCGAGGTCCGGCACGGCGCGGTCGCGGAACGCGACATCGGCCACGTGCTCGCCGCCTGCGAGGTGCCCGACTACGGTCATGATTTCGAAGCGATCCACGCGCTTCCGGTGAACTTCTGCCTCGACGGGCGCACCGGCCTCTCCGACCCGCGGGGACAGATCGGCAGCACGCTCTCCGTAGACATGCATCTGCTCACGATCAACGCCGCCGCGCTGCGCAATGTGCTGCATTGCATCCGGCGCTGCGACCTCGAACTCGCCGGCGTCACGGTCGGCGCCTATGCGAGCGGGCTTGCGAGCCTGATCGAGGACGAGCAGGAGCTTGGCGCCGCCTGTATCGACATCGGCGCCGGCTCGACCGGCATCTCGGTCTTCGTGCGCCGGCAGATGATCTACGCGGATTCGGTGCGCATGGGGGGCGCGCATGTCACCTCCGACATCGCCCAGGGGTTGCAGATCACGCCGCAGGAGGCGGAGCGGCTGAAGACGATGCATGGCGGTCTGGTCGCGACCGGGCTCGACGACCGCGACATGATCGATCTGCCCGCCGCGCTCGGCGGCTGGGAACAGGAGCGGCGGCAGGTCAGCCGCTCTGAACTGATCGGCGTAATGCGGCCCCGCGTCGAGGAAATTCTCGAGGAAGTGCGCGAACGGCTCGACGCGGCCGGGTTCGAATACCTGCCGAGTCAGCGCATCGTCCTGACCGGCGGCAGCGCGCAGATACCGGGGCTCGAGACCGTCGCCGCGCGCATCCTTGGCCGACAGTGCCGGGTCGGGAAACCGCTCCGGGTCCGGGGGCTGCCGCGCTCGGCGACGGGAAGCGCCTTCGCCACCGCCGTCGGCCTCGCGCTCCATGTCTCCCACCCGCAGGACGAGTGCTGGGATTTCGAGGTTCCGGCCGACCGGCAGGGTGCGCGCCGCGTCACACGGGCGCTGCGCTGGTTCAAGGAAAACTGGTGATTTTGTGCAACAGCTGATGCTTATAAGTGCATCTTGCGACAATCCCCAACATGTTGGGCTTGACCTGTTATTTTTGCGTGACCCTTGCGGGGTTTCCCGCTACGCTTCGAATCAAGCAAGAAGAATCCGCGCGGGGGCGCGGTGGCAGGGGCAAACAGGACAGGCGGACCTAGAACCATGGCGTTGAATTTGAGCATTCCCGTTACCAATGATCTCAGCCCCCGTATCACCGTGATCGGTGTCGGCGGCGCGGGCGGCAACGCCGTCAACAACATGATCGAGAACGCGCTGGAGGGCTGCGAATTCGTCGTGGCCAATACCGACGCCCAGGCCCTGCAGCAGAGCCGCGCCGGGAACAAGCTTCAACTCGGCGCGCGAGTGACCGAGGGGCTCGGCGCCGGCGCCCGGCCCGAGGTCGGCGCCGCGGCCGCCGAGGAATCGATCGAGGATATCGTGGACCGGCTGTCCGGCTGCCACATGTGCTTCATCACCGCCGGCATGGGCGGCGGCACCGGCACCGGCGCCGCGCCGATCATCGCCAAGGCCGCGCGCGAGATGGGCGTGCTGACCGTCGGCGTCGTGACCAAGCCGTTCCAGTTCGAAGGCTCCCGCCGGATGCGGCAGGCCGAGCACGGCGTCGAGGAGCTGCAGAAGCACGTCGACACGCTGATCATCATTCCGAACCAGAACCTGTTCCGGCTCGCCAACGAGAAGACCACCTTCACCGAGGCCTTCGCGCTGGCCGATGACGTGCTCTACCAGGGTGTGAAGGGTGTCACCGACCTGATGGTGCGGCCCGGCATGATCAACCTCGACTTCGCCGATGTCCGTTCGGTGATGAACGAGATGGGCAAGGCGATGATGGGCACCGGCGAGGCGACCGGCGAGGATCGCGCCGTCCAGGCGGCGGAGAAGGCGATCGCCAACCCGCTGCTCGACGAGATCAGCCTGAAGGGCGCCCAGGGCGTGCTCATCAACATCACCGCCGGCCCCGACCTCACGCTCTTCGAGCTCGACGAGGCGGCGAACCGCATCCGCTCCGAGGTCGATCCGGATGCGAACATCATGGTGGGCTCGACGCTCGATCCCGAGATGGACGGCATGATGCGCGTCTCGGTCGTCGCGACCGGGATCGACGCCCATCTCCGCGCGGAGAACGAGACGCCGGTGAAGGCGAAGCTCGCCGATCCCGTCGCGGCCCCGGCGCAGCCGGTCGCCCCGGCGCGCCCGGTCGCGGCCGCCCCGGCGCAGCCCGCGCATTTCGCCGAGCCCGAGGCGCCCCAGACGCATCCGGCGGCCTACGCCGAGCAGGTGGCGCGCCCCGCCCAGGTTCCGCAGCGCACGGCGCCCTTCGGCCAGCCGAAGATCGACGCGGGCGAGGACGGACAGATCCGCCGTCCGGGCGAGCCGTCGCCCGAGGCGCTGCGCCGGCTCCAGGCCGCCGTTCAGAACGTGCCGAAGGCGCCGCCGATGATCCAGGGCCAGCCCCCCCGGGAGGCGGAGCGCCACAGCCGGCTCACGATCAATAGCCTGATCCACCGCATGACCGGCCAGACCCATCGCGAGGAAGTCCGGCCGCGGGCCGAGGACCCCGGTATTGCGCGGCAGCATGACGAGCGGCTTCCGGAGCAGGACTACGACGACAACGAGCGCGAGCGCGTCGACATTCCCGCCTTCCTCCGCCGCCAGGCGAATTGAGCGAGGTTCCCCGAACTCAAGGCCACTTCCCCCCAAGTGACCTCCAAGGCACCCTGATCGGGTGCCTTTTTTCTTGGCGTGGCCGCCGGGCCTCGCACGGGTCACACCGGCCGGCATCGAGCCCGCCATGCCCGGCGGACAGCCGGGGGGCGTTCGGATGGGTCGTCCCGGCAACGACGGGCGGAAAGGCGAGAAGGCATCGGTTGGCAATCGAGCCGACGGGGGCGCCGGTCGCGCCCATGCCGCGCTCAAGGGGCGGCTGGTCGGGCCTCGGGCGCTGGCGCGCGCGGGTTCGACTTCTCCGCGCCGCCCTTTTTCTGAACAACCGCGTGGAAGATGCGACGAACACTGTTACAAACGGTCACAAAGCTTGATTTGTGACAGTTCGAACAAGTTCCTAAGTTCAGAGCAACACGGCGGGACCGCGTCCGATGGCGCGCGTCGCGAATTCACCGAAATCGAGGGCTGAGATGCAAACGACTTTGAAGCGAGATGTGTCGCTCGTCGGCATGGGCCTCCACTCGGGCCGCCCGGCGCGCCTGATTCTGCGGCCGGCGACCCAGGGGGGAATCCGGTTCCGACGCAGCGATGTGACCGACCGCGACAACATCATTCCCGCGCGCTACGACCGCGTGACCGACACGACGCTCTGCACGCTCCTGTCGAACGAGGCCGGGGTTTCCGTCTCCACGGTGGAGCACCTGATGGCGGCGCTCGCCGGCACGGGGGTCACGCATGCGATGATCGATATCGACGGGCCGGAAGTGCCGATCATGGACGGCAGCGCACTGCGGTTCGCACATGCGATCCTGAGGACCGGACTGACGACGCTCGACGGCGCGCCGCGGGCGATCCGGGTGCTGAAGCCGATAACGCTCGAGGAAAAGGGCGGCGTCTTCGCCGAACTGCGCCCGGCGGCGGCGCTCACGATCGATTTCGAGATCGACTTCGCCGACGCGGCGATCAGCCGTCAGCACAAGGCGCTGTCGATGGTGAACGGCACCTTCCTGCATGAACTGGCCGATTGCCGGACCTTCTGCCGCCGGCAGGATGTCGAGGCGATGCAGGCGCGAGGTCTCGCGCTCGGCGGTTCGCTCGACAATGCGATCGTGGTCGATGGCGAGAAGATCCTGAACCCCGGCGGGCTGCGCCGGTCGGACGAGTTCGTCCGGCACAAGATGCTCGACGCGCTCGGCGACCTCGCGCTGGCGGGGGCACCGATCATCGGCGCCTATCGCGGCGTGCGGGCCGGCCATGGGGTGACGAACCGTCTGCTCCGCAAGATGTTCGCGACCGAGGGCGCCTGGGAAGAGGCGATGCTCGACGCGGAGGAGGCCGGGGCGCTGCCCGGCGCGGGGATCGACGCCGGCGACATCGCCCGCGCCGGCTGAGATGGCAGGTCTTGGCGCGGCCCGTGATCGGGCTGCGCTTTTCGTTTTACCCCCCTCGAAAAGCTGTGCTAACTGAACCCGCCGGAGCGGCCGCGATGAGGGCCGTCCGGGCCGGAACTACTGAGGGTCAGGATGCGAATGGAGCGTTTGACAGGTCGTGGTCTGGCGCTCCTGGTCATTCTCGGCACCACCGCGGTCGCGGGGTGCTCCGGCGATTACCACTTGCCGAGGTTCGGCGACGCCGAAGCCGCGCTGGAGACCAGAACGCCCGAGGAGATCTACCTTGACGGCGAGCGCTTGCTCGCGGAGGGCGGGGCCGAGCAGGCCGGCGAGACCTTTGGCGAAGTTGAGCGCCTATACCCGTATTCCGATTGGGCGAAGCGCGCGATGCTGATGTCAGCCTTCGCCTATCACGAGGCGGCGATGTACGACGAGAGCCGCTCGGCGGCTGAACGGTATCTCGAATTCTTCCCCGCCGATGTCGATGCGCCCTATGCGCAGTTCATCATCGCGCTCTCCTACTACGACCAGATCGTCGATATCGGCCGCGACCAGGACAACACCTTCCAGGCGCTGCAGGAGATGCGCGACATCATCGAGCGCTATCCGGACAGCGAATACGCCAAGTCGGCGCAGCTGAAGTTCGAGCTCGCTCTCGATCATCTCGCGGGCAAGGAGATGGAGATCGGCCGGTACTACCTCGGCCGGGGTCACTTCACCGCTGCGATCAACCGGTTCCGCGTCGTGGTCGAGGAGTACCAGACCACGACACAGACGCCCGAGGCGCTCTATCGTCTGGTCGAGGCCTATCTCTCGCTCGGTCTTACCGAGGAAGCGCGCACGGCCGGCGCGATCCTGGGCCACAATTTCCAGGGCACGACCTGGTACCTGCGCGCCTATGCGCTGCTGACGGGGCAGGGGCTTCAGCCCGGCAATGTCGGCGACGGCTGGCTCAACCGGACCTACCGTCAGGTGGTCCTCGGGGAATGGCGCTGACGACAACGCGCGGCGTCGCGGGAGGGGCCAGGTGCTGAGCACGCTCGCCATCCGGGACATGCTCCTGATCGCCGAGGCGGATCTGACCTTCGCCCCGGGCCTCAACGTGCTGACCGGCGAGACCGGGGCGGGCAAGTCGATCCTGCTCGACTCGCTCGGCTTCGTGCTCGGATGGCGGACGCGGGCGGATCTGGTCCGGCCGGGCGCGGCGCAGGGCGAGGTCACCGCGGAGTTCGCGCTGCCCGCCGGTCATGCCGCATTCGGCGTCTTGTCGGAGGCGGGGATCGAGGGCGCAGGTGAGCTCATCCTGCGGCGGACGGTGAGCGCGGAGGGCCGGCGGCAGGCCTATGTGAACGACCGCCGGGTCGCGGCGGAGACCTTGCGCGGTCTCTCGGACCTGCTGGTCGAGCTTCATGGCCAGGGCGACGACCGCGGCCTGCTCGATCCGCGTGGACATCGCGCGCTCCTCGACGCCTATGCCGGGCACGAGCCCCTTCTCGCCGCGACGCGCGCCGGCTGGACAGCGCTCTCGGAGGCGCGCAAGGCGCTCGACGCCGAGGAACGGGCGCTCGAAGACGCGGCGCGGGACGCGGATTACATCGAACACGCGCTGTCCGAGCTCGACGCGCTGAGCCCGGCGGCGAATGAGGAACCCGAGCTTGACGCCCGGCGCCGGGTGCTGCGCGCGGCAGCCCGGATACGGGAGGATGTGGCCAAGGCCGCCGAGGCGCTGGGGCCCGAGGGCGCGGAGGGGCCGCTCGTTCAGGCGCTCCGCTGGCTCGAAGGCGCCGCGGAGGAGGCTGAGGGCGCGGTCGACCCGGTGCTCGACGCGCTGGCGCGCGTGCTGGACGAGCTTTCCACCGCCGCCGGGGCGGTCGAGGCGCTGCTCGAAAGCCTCGCGTCCGATCCGGGGGAACTCGACGCGGTGGAGGAACGGCTGTTCGCGATCCGGGGGCTGGCCCGCAAGCACAACGTCGCGCCCGAGCTTCTGCCCGAACTCGCCGAGGATCTGCGCGCGCGACATGCCCGCGTCACCCAGGGCGCCGACGAGATCGCCCGGCTCACCGCCGCGGTCGGGGAGGCGGAGGCCGCCCATGCCGAGGCGGCGACGCGGGTCTCCGAAAGCCGCCGCGCCGGCGCCGCCCGGCTCGACGCTGCGATGCTGGAGCAGCTTGAACCGCTTCGCCTCGGCCGCGCGCTCTTCCTGACGGAGATCGAACCGGGGGAACCGGGGCCGGACGGAGCCGACAGGGTGCGGTTCGCGGCGGCGACCAATCCGGGCGCGCCCGCGGGGCCGCTGGAGCGGGTCGCCTCGGGTGGCGAACTCTCGCGCTTCCTGCTCGCGCTCAAGGTCTGCCTCAGCGCGCGCGGCGAGGACCCAACGCTCATCTTCGACGAGATCGACCGGGGCGTCGGCGGTGCGACCGCGGACGCGGTCGGGCGCCGGCTGCGCGCGCTGGGGGCGGAGGCGCAGGTGCTCGTCGTCACGCATTCGCCGCAGGTCGCCGCGCGGGGCGGGCACCACTGGCGCGTCGGCAAGGTGATCGAGGGCGGCGCGGCGGTGACGAAGGTCGAGCCGCTTGGCCAGGCGGCACGCGTCGAAGAGATCGCGCGCATGCTCGCGGGCGATACTGTCACCGACGCGGCCCGGGCCGCGGCCCGGGCGCTGCTGGAGAGCTGAATCCGGTTCCGCGAGCCGCCGGACCGGAGGCCGTCAGAGCTGTTCGATCGTCACCAGGCTCGGGTCGAATGCGACATAGCCCGCGATCCTGGCGGCTTCCTCGGACGGCTCCTCGATGGTCCAGGCGGCGTCATCGATGGAGCGGCTCTTCAGGACGACGTTGAAGAAGCTCGCCCGGCCCTTCTGGGTGTTCGGCAGCGAGGTGTCGGAGGCTTCGAGAAAGGCCATGGCCAGATCCTCGCGCGGGAAATAGATCACCGGCTCCCGGTTCTGCTCGAGCAGTTCGAGCGCCCGCTTGCTGTCCCCGATCACCGCGCCATCGGCTCGGACGACCCAGCTGCCCTCCGCGGGCTGGACTCGGATCTTGGCTGTCAGCATCGGCTGGTCCTTTCGGCAAGCAATGGTCTCAGATAGGCGCGCAGGCGGCGGCGAGCCACCGCGCGGTTTCGGGAGCGACCGCCGGTCCCACCTCGGCGAGCACGCGGGCGTGATAGGCGTCGAGCCAGGCCTTATCCTCGAGGCCGAGCAGGCCCGGATCGATCAGGCGGCGGTCGATCGGCACCAGGGTGAGCGTCTCGAAGCCAAGCATCAGCCTTTCGCCACCCTCGGGGATCTCCGCCGTCCGGACGGCGGAGAGGTTCTCGGTTCGAATCCCGAACGCCCCCTCGCGGTAGTAGCCGGGCTCTACCGACACGATCATTCCCGGCAGGAGCGGCTCGGTTCCCCGGCCCGACAGGCTTTGCGGGCCCTCATGCACACCGAGATAGGCGCCGACGCCATGCCCGGTGCCATGATCGAAGTCGAGCCCCGCCTGCCAGAGCGCCGCGCGTGCGAAAACGTCGATGTCCCGACCGGTGCGCCCCTCCGGCCAGCGCAGACGCGACACGGCGATGAGACCCTTCAGGACCAGGGTGAACGGGCGGATCGCCTCCCCGGGCACGGGACCGATCGCCACGGTGCGGGTGATGTCGGTCGTGCCGTCCGGATATTGCCCGCCGCTGTCGACGAGAAGGAGCTCGCCGGGGCGGACCGGCCGGTTGCTCTCCTCGGTCACGCGGTAATGCACGATGGCGCCGTTCGGCCCGGCGCCGCAGATCGTCTCGAAGGAAATGTCGCGCAGCGCGCCCGTCGCGGTCCGAAGCGACTCGAGCTTCGTCACCACGTCGATCTCGGTCAGGTCGCCGCGGGGCCCCGCGGCATCGAGCCAGGCGAGGAAATCCGCCATCACCGCCGCGTCGCGCAGATGCGCGGCGCGCGCGCCGGCCAGTTCCGCCTCCGTCTTCCGGGCCTTCGGCAGCAGGCAGGGATCGGTCTCCCACACGACCTCGCTCCCGCCGTCGCGCAGCCGGTCGGCGACCCAGACCGGCGCGCGGACCTTGTCGACTCCGACGCGACCCTCGAGCGCGTCGAGCGCCGGGCCGAAGTCCGCGCGCGGCGCCACGATGACCTCGGGACCGAGATGGTCGCGCACGTCAGGCCCCGCCTGGGCGGGATCGATGAAGAGGCTGACCCGCCCATCGGCGCCAAGAATGGCTAGGGCGAGCGGCACCGGCGTGCGCGCGATGTCGGACCCGCGGATATTCAGGAGCCAGGCGATCGAATCGGGAAATGTCAGGACGAAGGCGGCGAGGTCGCGCTTGACCAGTCCGGCCGCGAGCTCCGCCCGTTTCTCCGCCGATGACCGGCCGGCGAAGCCTTCCGGATGCGGGACGATCGGCTCGGCGGGCGGCGCGGGCTGGTCGGTCCAGACCGTATCGATCAGGTTCGGCACCCGGACGAGGCTGACCTGCCGGGGTTCGAGCACGCCCGCGAGGCGATCGATCTCGCCTTGCGTGTGAAGCCAGGGATCGAAGCCGACGCGGCCGCCACCGGTCAGAACCGAGGCGAGCCAGTCGCCCAGGCTGTCCTCTGGAATGCGCAGCGGCTCGAACAGGCCGACATCCACCTGATCGCGGACCTGCAGCCGATAGCGGCCATCGACGAAGATCGCGGCGTGATCGCGCGCCGCCACCGCCATCCCGGCCGAGCCGGTGAAACTCGTGAGCCAGGCCAGACGCTCGTCGCGGGGCGCCACGTTCTCGCCCTGATGCGCGTCGGCGCGGGGGATGAGAAAGGCGTCCACCCCGGCCTCCGCCATCGCGCCCCGGAGCGCCGCCAGTCTCGGAGCCCCCGTCGCGGGCGTGGTGCGTCGCCGGAAATCCTGAAACATTCTCTCTCCGCGCTGGCGCCCGCCCGCCGGCACGCCCTCGCTCCGGTTTATCGAGCGTTTGCGATCACGGTCAATGAAGGATAGGTTCCGCAAACCACGATTCAACCTATGAGAGAGGCATGCGCCCGGCCCTCGCGATCCGGATGCTCGTGCTGGAGCCGGGCAGGCCGTCGCCGACTAGAGCGCCACGATCGGGGGGACGCTCATGGCCCTGCCCATGGCGCTCGTCCTGTTGGTGCCGGGGGCGTGCTATGGATCACGCGGCAACGGTAAGTTGGGGGGCGTGGCGTCGTCTATGCGCCCGGGGTCATCGTCATGCGCCGACCGTCCCAATCTGGCCGAAGATTTCAATACCGAACTGCGTTGGCAGGCGCTAGCAGTTCGATCAGATACCGCCCCAGAATGCGCGCCGTGACGATCTCGTCAGGCCGATAGTGTCGCTGAAACCATTCGGCGATAATTTGATTGCCGCCGATCAGCCGGACGCTCCCGTTCCCATTTGCGCGCCGATCGATGCGCGTGCTGATCGCTGGCATTCCATCGCCAAAGCGAATGGTTAGGAGCCCGTCGGCCTCGCCGAGAAGACTACTTGTAGCGCGCCCGGGATTGATGATGCCTCGATTGTAGTAGGTCGGCTTTAGCCGGATCATGAAACGCCCGATTTCCGATCGCGCTTCCCCGCCATCGTCGATCAGTCCATCTTCGCCCAACTCCTTGTATTCCCGTTCGGCGGTTTCAGCGATCGTCTGGCCCTTCGTTCTGCCGTTCCAGGGCGGCGCGAACTTGAGGATCAGGATATCTTCCAGACCGCCGGCGAGATTGATTGTGAACCCCCGGAACATCAGATCCGCAGGCGGAGCGAATGCGAAGATCTCGACGGTCTCCCCGCGCCCGAGAGCATCCTTAATCAGACCATGGCATTTCCAGTTCGTGCTCTGGGTGCCCGCTGGCTTGCAGTAACCTTTCAATCTCTGCCCTAGAGACCGAGAGGTCTTGCCAATATAGAGAACTTGATCTCCCAGGCAAAATGCGTAAAGCGCGTTGCTAGCTGCGAACCGCGCTGCCATGCGTTCCGCGATGCCATCAAGAAATCGGTAGGCGAGCCATCCATTCGTAGCATGCCACACAGCTGCGCGTTCGAAGCCGATTTCAGTTAGATCGGTGGTGCCGAGCCGCATGCCATTCCCTGCCAAGTAGCGCTCCTACCCAAACGGCTCGTCTCGATGGACTCAGAGGGCCGGTCGGTTTCCGACGCACACAACCGCCTTGGGCCTCTGGCGTCTCGCGCCCCGGACACGTGCTAGAACCCCATGACCGTCAGCCCGCCTTCGGTCCCTCGTGAACCAGTTCGTGGATGAACCGGACCTTCTCGATCGCCGTCAGGCTCAGCGCGAAGGGGTAGAGGTCCGGTTGGCCCATGCTGCGGTTGAGGCTGTTGAGGGCCACGGTCAGCGGCACCCAGGCGGCGATGAGCTGGTCGACGTCCGTTGTCCGGTAGGGGTCGAAGGAGATCCAGGTGTTGACCTCCGGTTCGTCGGAGACCGCCGGGTTGATCGCGACGCCGAAGCTCGCCGCCGTGTCGAGCGTGTCGATGATGTGCAGGTAATGCGTCCAGGTCTCGGCGAAATCCTCCCAGGGATGCATGGTCGCATAGGCGGAGACGTAGTTCATCTGCCAGTCGGGCGGGGCGCCGTTCCGGTAGTGCTCCTGCAAGGCCTCGTTGTAGTCCCGCCGCTCGTCGCCGAAGATCGCCCGGCAGGCTTCCTCGCGGCCGGAATCGCGCACCAGCATGTCCCAGTAGAAATGTCCGACCTCGTGCCGGAAATGGCCGAGCAATGTGCGGTAGGGCTCGCCCAGCGCCTCGCGGCGGCGCTCGCGCTCGGCGGGGTCGGCCTCGGCGATGTTGAGGGTGATCGCGCCTTCCTCGTGGCCGGTCAGGACCGGCGCCTGTCCCTGGATGTCGCCTAGGAAGCGGAAGCGGAGCCGCGAATGGGCGCCGCCGGGGCTCTCGAAGGGCAGGTTCAGCCGCATGAGCGCGTAGACGAGGCGGCGCTTGGCGATCTCGATCGCCTGCCAGAGCTCGAGATTGCCGGGGAGATTGAGGTCCGGCACCATCTCGTTCAGCCGGCAGGATTCGCAGAACGGCTCCTCGGACTCGACCGGAACCAGCCAGTTGCAGCCGAGCACCGCCGCGTTGTTGCAGGCACGCCAATGCGAGCCGTCGCCGTTGACTGGCGTCTGGCTGGCGTCGGTCTCCTGGTTCATCGCGCTCAGCGTGGTTCGCGCGGGCAGGTATCCGAGGGGAAAGCCGCAGCGGACGCAGCCGACATTCTCGAAATGCACCAACTGGCCGCAGTTCTGGCAGGCGAAGATCTTCATTCGTAGGTTCCTTGCCCGCGGGGATCGGGAGCCCCGCGGGTCGCTTTGATCGTCGAGGAGTTGCCAGGCGCCGGGCGTCGGCCCGGTCTCAGGCGCGCGAGGCCCGGGGTCCGAAGAAGAACCAGGCGATGAAGCCCACCACCGGCAGGACCAGGATGCCGAGCACCCAGAGCACCTTGTTCAGCGTCTTGTCGTTCGAGCCGATCACCGAGATGATCGCCCATATGTCGAGTGCGAGGATGATGAGGCCAAGAATGCCACCGGTTTGAATGCGCATCTCGTGCCTCCGTCGCCGCGCCAGATCCAGTTCGCGCACGGAGTCCCTTCGCGGGTGCGCCCCGTGACGCGGGTTTCAACCTGTGCTGAGCGCAAAGGTTCCTCCTTTCCAAGCGAAAACTCACCGCCGGTGTTCACCGGGGAACGTCACCGGCGACCGCGGCGGCCTTCGCGCGCCGCGCGGCCGGGGTCGTTGTCGAAGAGCGCGGCGAGTTGCTCGGTCATCGCGCCGGCGAGCTGTTCCACATCGGTGATCGTCACCGCGCGGCTGTAGTAGCGCGTGACGTCATGGCCGATGCCGATCGCGATCAGCTCGACCGCGCGGCGGCGCTCGATCATCGCGATCACGTCGCGCAGATGCTTCTCGAGATAGTTCGCCGGATTGACGGAGAGGGTCGAGTCATCGACCGGCGCGCCATCGGAGATCACCATCAGGATGCGCCGTGCTTCGGCGCGTCCCGTCAGCCGCCGATGCGCCCATTCGAGCGCCTCGCCGTCGATGTTCTCCTTCAGGAGCCCCTCCTTCATCATCAGCCCGAGGTTCGCCCGCGACCGCCGCCAGGGCGCCTCAGCCGATTTGTAGATGATGTGACGGAGGTCGTTCAGCCGGCCGGGCAGGGCGGGGCGCTGCTGGGCCAGCCATTGCTCGCGGCTCTGACCGCCCTTCCAGGCACGGGTGGTGAAGCCGAGGATCTCGACCTTGACCTGACAGCGCTCCAGCGTGCGCGCCAGCACATCCGCCGAGATCGCCGCGATCGAGATCGGCCGGCCACGCATCGAGCCGGAATTGTCGAGCAGCAGCGTCACCACGGTATCGCGGAACTCGGTGTCGCGCTCGCGCTTGAAGCTCAGCGGCGTCATCGGATTGGCGACGACGCGGGCCAGGCGTCCGGCGTCGAGCGTGCCTTCCTCGAGGTCGAATTCCCAGGCGCGGTTCTGCTGCGCCTGAAGCCGGCGCTGCAGCCGGTTGGCGAGGCGCGACACGGCGCCCTTGAGCGGCTCCAGCTGCTGGTCGAGATAGGCGCGCAGCCGTTCGAGTTCCGCCGTATCCGCGAGATCCTCGGCGGCGATCTCCTCGTCGAACTTCGTCAAAAAGACCTTGTAACCCGGGTCGGCGTCGGAATGGGGCGGCGGCAGGTCGTCCTCCGGCGGCTCGGCCTGCTCGGCCATGACCTCCTCGTCGATGTCGCCCTCGTCGAGCGCCTCGGCCGCCGCGCGCATCTCCTCCGGGTCGCCCGCCTGGTCGGAGGTATTGTCCTCGGAAGAGGAATCGTCATCGGCCTGCTCGGGCGAGTCGCCTTCCGTCGATTCCTCGTTCCGCTGATCCTCGTCGGCCGCGGACTCGTCTTCCTCCTCGTCCTCGGTCAGCTCGTCGGGGTCGTCGCCAAGCTGATCGCCGTAGCCCAGTTCCTCGATCACGTGCCGCGCCGCCTTGGCGAAGGCGCGCTGGTCGCCGAGATTGTCGCGCAACTCCTCGAACGCGTCGCCGGCGCTCTGTTCGAGGAAGCCGCGCCAGAGATCCATGACGTTCTGCGCGCCGCCCGGCAGCGGCCGCCCGGTCGCGAGATGGCGCAGCAGATAGCCGGCCGCCTGCGCCATCGGCGCCTTGGTCTGGTCGGTGATCTCGGCATAGCCGTAGCGGCGCGCCTCCTCGGCGATCCGCGCGTCGATATTGCCGGCGGTCCCGGGCATCGCCCGCGCCCCCATCGCCTCGCAGCGCGCCGTTTCCATGCTCTCGAAAAGCGCCGCCGCGATGTCTCCGCGCGGCGCATAGCGGTGGTGCAGCCCCGCGTCGTGGTAACGCAGCCTGAGCGCGTACGCGTCCGCCGTCCCGCGCGCCAGCATCACCTCGTCGCGCGTCATCCGCCGCGTCACCTGCGGCAGCCGCATGGTCTCGTTGCTCATCCCCGGCGGATCGACCGAGAAGCCGACGCTCAGATCCGGATCGCCCGCCATCGCCCGCGTCGCCTCGGCGAGGGCCTTCTTGAACGGATCGGCGGGATTGTCGCTGGGCTTGCTCATGGTTCTGATAGACCGCGCGCGCGGTCGCTCCGCAAGGACATTTCTCGGCGCGGGCGGGCGTGAGCCTCGCGGGCGCGTCGGAGGCGCCGGTCCGGCCGCCGCGGGGGCTATCGCATCAGTTTCACCGGTCGGGCGACCGGTCAGCCGAGGCTGACGCTCGCCGCGCTCTCGGGAAGTTCCTTGTCGAAGCAGCGCTGGTAGAATTCCGCCACGGTCTGCCGTTCGAGCTCGTCGCATTTGTTGAGGAAGGTCAGGCGGAAAGCGAAGCCGATGTCGCCGAAGATCCGCGCGTTCTCGGCCCAGGCGAGCACGGTGCGCGGGCTCATCACGGTCGAGAGGTCGCCGTTCATGAAGGCGGCGCGGGTCAGATCGGCGACGGTCACCATCTGGCTCACCGTCTTCCTGCCTTCCGGCGTCGCATACATCGGGTATTTCGCGAGAACGATATTCGCCTCGTCGTCATGGGGCAGGTAGTTCAGCGTGACCACGAGACTCCAGCGGTCCATCTGACCCTGGTTGATCTGCTGCGTACCGTGATAGAGGCCGGTCGTGTCTCCAAGGCCGACCGTGTTGGCGGTCGAGAACAGGCGGAAGTACGGATGCGGCCGAATCACCGTGTTCTGGTCGAGCAGCGTCAGCTTGCCATCGACCTCGAGCACGCGCTGGATCACGAACATCACATCCGGGCGCCCGGCGTCGTATTCGTCGAAGACGATCGCGACGGGGTTGCGAAGGGCCCAGGGCAGAATTCCCTCCTGGAACTCGGTGACCTGCATCCCGTCCTTCAGCCGGATCGCATCCTTGCCGATCAGGTCGATGCGGCTGATATGGCTGTCGAGGTTCACCCGGACGCAGGCCCAGTTCAGCCGCGCGGCGACCTGTTCGATATGCGTCGACTTGCCGGTGCCGTGATAGCCCTGGATCATCACGCGGCGGTTGTGCTGGAATCCCGCGAGGATCGCGAGCGTCGTGTCGCGGTCGAAGCGATAGGTCGGGTCGATATCCGGGACCCGGTCGGTCGGTTCCGCGAATCCCTTGACGGTCATGTCGGAGTCGATCCCGAAGAGATCGCGCACGCTCATGTCCGCCGTCGGTTCCGCTGCCATGTCCAATCCGCCGTCCGCCATCTCAGTCGCTCCTCCGGGCACGTTCGCGCCCAGCCCTGATGTGTCCCAATTGTCTCTCCGACGCAACCCGCGCGTCGGCCCCGATGTTCCCGCCGCGTTCCGCGCGTGTCAGTCGCGGAAGCTCCGGCTCACCTTGATCTGTTCCCAGGCCCAGACGACCTCGGCCAGCCGGGCCTCGTCGTCGCGGCGGCCACCGTTCATGTCCGGATGCAGGTCCTTGACCAGCGCCTTGTAGATCTTGCGGATCTCGGCCTTGGTCTGGGTGTCCTGCGCGTCGAGGATCTCGAGCGCCTTGCGTTCGGTGGGCGGAAGGCGACGGCGGCGCGGGGCACCCCGCGCGGTGCCGGGATTGAGCGTCGCATTCTCGCCGAGAAGCTCGGCGGCGTCGCTGAAGCCGAACCGCTGCCAGGCGCGGCCTTCGGCATGGGGGCGGTTGCCCCGGTCGACCGTGCCGCTGAAGGGCTGGGTCGGGCGTTCCCAGACCCGGTCGGCGGCGAACTGCTTCTCAAGCTCCGCGTCCGAATGCGACTGGAAGAAGTTCCACTTGAGATTGTACTCGCGGATATGGTCCATGCAGAACCAGAGGAAATCGTCGAGGTGATCCGGCGATTTCGGCGCGCGGAACTTGCCGGGCTTCTCGCAGCCGGGCTTGTCGCAGGTCCGGTGCGAGGATTCGACCGCGCCGCTCTGGCTGCGGGATCGGGCCCGGCGCTTCTTGTCGGCGGAGACGGAGATGTCGAACTCGAATGGAGAGCGTCGGCTCATCGGGGGCCGTTCCTTTCCGGGCGGCTGGGCGCGGTCTTGCGACTCGGGCGCATGAGTTTAGTGTTTTGCCGCCGCGCGCCAAGGGCCGATGGCGGTATGATCGGGAGAGAAGGCATCGTGAGCGGGATCAGACCGGAACAGATCGAACGGAAACTGGAGGCGGCCTTCTCGCCGACGCGGCTGGAGGTCATCGACGAGAGTGAACAGCACCGCGGGCACGGCGGCTGGCGCGAGGGCGGCGGCACGCATTACCGTGTCGTCATGCGCGCGACGGCCTTCGCCGGCATGTCCCGCGTCGCCCGCTCCCGCGCGGTGCATGCGGCGCTCGCGGAGGAACTCGCGGGCGGCGTGCACGCGCTGGCACTCGATCTCGCGCCTCCCGACTGAGCCCGGTCCGGCCCCGCGGCTGCCCCGGTCCCGCTCAGTCCCGTCCGGCCGGGCCGAGCGTCGGGAAACGCCCGCTGGCGGGCGGCCTCGGCGCGGTCGGCGCGGGGCCGAGGATCGGCTCGTCGACGGCGCGTGGGCGGGGAACGTCGCGCGGAAGCTCCCGCGGGATCTCCCTCGGCGCGTCGCGCATCGTCTCCCGCCGCGGTTCACGGGGCGCTTCCCGCGGGGCCGCCAGCGGCGCTTCCCTCGGCATCTCGCCCGCGACTCTCGGGCTCAGATGTTCACGCGACCTGCGGAAAACAAGCACCGTATGCTCCTCGGTGCGGGCGCGGCGGAACCAGCCGCCGGGCGTCTCGATCGCAAGCTCCTCCGAACCGTAGTACTCCCAGCCCTGACGGGCGTGTTCGTTGATCGCATCGGTCAGCGTCAGCGCGAAAAGTTCGGCGGCGCTGGAGACGCCCTTGACCTTCTTCGCCTTCTTCGGCGCGGGAACGATCTTGTAGTCGTAGTAGCTCATGAACTGCCTCGCCTACTCCAGCCCGAGCTTCGCGCGGACCATCTGGTTCACGGTTTGCGGCGCGGCCTTGCCGCCCGTCGCCTTCATCACCTGGCCGACGAACCAGCCGGCCATCGAGGGTTTCGCCTGGGCCTGCGCCACCTTGTCGGGGTTCGCGGCGATCACCGCGTCCACCGCCGCCTCGATCGCGCCGGTGTCGGTGACCTGCTTCAGACCGCGCGCCGCGACGATCTCCGCCGGATCGCCGCCCTCGGACCACAGTATCTCGAAAACGTCCTTCGCGATCTTGCCCGAGATGTCGCCCGCGGCGATCAGGTCGATGAGCCCGCCGAGCTGGCCCGGATCGACCGGGCTCGCCTCGACGCCGAGCCCCTGCTTGTTCAGCCGGCCGAAGAGCTCGTTGATGACCCAGTTCGCGGCGGTCTTGCCATCGCGGCCGCTCGCAACCGCCTCGAAATAGTCGGCGCTCGCGGTCTCGGCGGTCAGCACGCCGGCGTCGTACTCGGTCATGCCGAAATCGAGCACGAACCGCGCCTTCTTCTGGTCGGGAAGTTCCGGCAGCCCGGCGGCGATCTCGTCCACGAAGGATTGTTCGAGTTCCAGCGGCAGCAGGTCCGGGTCGGGGAAGTAGCGGTAGTCATGCGCTTCCTCCTTCGAACGCATCGAGCGCGTTTCGCCCCGGTTCGGGTCGTAGAGCCGGGTCTCCTGCTCGACGGTCCCGCCGTCTTCGAGGATCGCGATCTGGCGCCGCGCCTCGTATTCGATCGCAGCCTGGATGAAGCGCATCGAGTTCATGTTCTTGATCTCGCAGCGCGTGCCGAGATGCGAGAAATCCTGGGTCTCCTGGTATTTCTCGTAGGCACCGGGCGGGCAGATGCTGACGTTCACATCCGCCCGGAGCGAGCCTTCCTGCATGTTGCCGTCGCAGGTGCCGAGATAGCGCAGGATCTGGCGCAGCTTGCGGACATATTCCGCCGCTTCCTCCGGCCCTCGGATGTCGGGTTTCGACACGATCTCCATCAGCGCGACGCCGGAACGGTTGAGATCGACATAGGAGAGGTTCGGGTCGAGATCGTGCACCGACTTGCCCGCGTCCTGCTCCAGATGAATGCGCTCGACGCGGACCTTGCGCGCGATCCCCGGCGCCATGTCGACGAGGATCTCGCCCTCGCCGATGATCGGGTGATAGAGCTGGCTGATCTGATAGCCTTGCGGCAGGTCGGGGTAGAAGTAGTTCTTCCGGTCGAAACGCGAGAAGAGGTTGATCTTCGCCTTCAGCCCCAACCCGGTCCGCACCGCCTGTTCGACGCAATAGCCGTTGATGACCGGCAGCATCCCCGGCATCGCCGCGTCGACGAGGCTGACGTTGGTGTTCGGCTCGGCGCCGAAGGTGGTCGAGGCGCCGGAGAAGAGCTTGGAGTTCGACGTGACCTGCGCATGCACTTCCATGCCGATCACGAGTTCCCAGTCGGCCTTGGCGCCGGGAATGATCTTCGGGTCCGGGTCGGTATAGGCGAGCTCGGCCATGCTGCTTTCCGCTCTCAGTCATGCGCTTGGGATGTGCCGTCTTACTGGCCCGGACGCCCGGCGGCAAGGGCTCGGCGCGGGCTCGGCACGGGCCTGGCAGGGGCGGTCGGTGCTTGCGCGCCAGGGCGGGAGCCGTGATGATGCGGCGGACCGAACGGGGTAATGCCATGAAAAGACTGCTCGCGCTTCTCCTCCTGCCCGCGCTCGCCGCCTGCGTGCAGCGCGACATTCCCGTGCCCGAGTCCGGGCCCGGGCGGCAGGATGCGATCTGCGCCATCACCTTTTCGCAATGGCTCGGCATCAGTTCGCATGATGTCCGGGTGCTCGGGCGCTCCATGAACGGCGCCAACGCCGTCATCCGCCTGGCCTCGTCGGAGCCTCCTATCGTCGCGAGTTGCGAGATGACGCCGGATTACGCGATGGTCTCGATGACCACGAATACCGCGACGACGGCGGAAAAAGCGGACTAGTCGCGAATCAGTTCTTTCTCGACAAAAATTGTTAGTTGCACTCTGAAGTAGCGTGTCTGATCGACGTGCGAATATCCGACGCCTGCCGGGTATCCAGGATTGCATGTAAGAACCTGATTTTGCTCAAAAATCAAAAAATGATTGGTGCGCCAATCAAGGCGAATGACAGAGTTCATGCTTGGTGGTATCCCAGCGGCTGGAATTTCCGGGTCAGTTCACTTCAATAAGGGATAAAAATCGTGGCGACATATGCGAAGCAATTTGATTACAACTTGGATGGGCTGGATTTCACCATCCTTGTCTTCGAAGCCGATGGCAAGATCCAGGCGACGATCAGCGTCGAGGAGGGCGCCGCTGACTTCAACGCGCTCTATTGGGGCGATGATGTCAACGACGGCGATTCAGTCAAGTTGCGCGACGCGCCGCTCAACATGAACGGCGCGAAATACCAGGGCTCGACGATCGACTGGGATGGAGCAACCAAGCTCTCCTCGCCCGGACTGGGAACGGCGGGCACCGACAAGGGGACCTATCTGGCCGAGGGCGAGACGAAAACGATCACGCTGCAGGGCGTGGATTCGATCGACGACGTGGATTACATCGGCGTGCGCGCGACGAGCACGACGACGCCGGAGGGTTCGATCAAGGCGATCGCGCTGGGCGAGCCCTGCCCGCCGCCGAAGCCGGTCGATGATGACTTCCCGCTCTGGGGCCAGGACATCTCGAACCTGACCTTCGTCTTCAACCAGACCGAGGGAGATACCAAGCCGAACGGCGATCCGGACGGCTACTATACCGTCAAGGTCGATGTCCCCGGCTCCTTCCCGGACGATCTTGATGACTCGATCGAGATGCTTCTTCAGCGGATGATCGAAAGTGATCAGCTTGACCTCGCTCCGGGCGCGGATCTGATGGGCGTCGTCATCAAGGGCGGGCTGCAGACCACGCAGTACTACGCCTATGGTTCCTACAACGACAACGGGACCGCGCCTGATGCGCTTCCCGCCGGCATCGGTTTCACGTTGCCGGGCGACAGCGGGAACGTCGTCAATCCGAACGACATCGACGTCGGCATCGCCTACGAGGATCTCTTCGTCTGAAAAGTCGCGGGACGGACGCTTCGGCGGTTCCGTCCCGCGGTCTCTCGAAGAGGGTCGCGTCGAGCCGTCGCCGATGTCCAACTCCGGTCGCATGCTTGCGCGCGGATGGGGTATCGGGAACCCGCGTGTCGTCGCGCGGCCATGCTCTCCAACGGCCAGGAAGCGATCAGGCTGGCGCGGTCCGCAGAGGTGTGGGCCGTCCGTAGCGGGGCGCGGTCAGCACTGTCTGGGGCTTGTGCCCGCCAAGCTCCAGCGTCCGCGCCTTCATGATCTCGATCGCCTGCGCGGAATCGGACGGCAGCGACGCCGGGTCGATCGGCTTGCCGACCGTGATCCGGTAGGGCTGATGCGTCTTGTTCAGCACCTCGTGGAACAGCGTGATGTCGCGAAGCGTCGGGTGGATCTTGTCGAAGATGTAGAACATCGCCGAATTGCGCGCGCGGATGTGGAGCGGGACGATGGGGAGGTTGAACTTCCGCGCCATCATCGCGCCCGAGGCCATCCAGGGCCGCTCATGCAGCGACAGCCGGCGGCGTTTCGCGAGCCGGCCCGACGGGAACAGCACGCCTGCCCGCCCGGCACCGAAGGCCTTGTAGGCATAGGCCATGGTCTCGCGGTTCTGCCGGTGGCTCCGCTTCTCGGGACGCCATTCGACGGGCGCGATCACGTCGCTCAGCTGCGGCAGGATGCGGATCGCATCCGCGTTCGCGAAGAAGAAGATGTCCGGCCGCCGCTTCGCAAGCGCGCCGTAGAGCACGACGCCATCGGCGATCCCGGTCGGGTGGTTCGAGACGACGAGGCAGGGACCGGACTTCGGCAGGTTCTCGAGGCCGGCGACCTCGACGTGATGCGCGATCATGTCGGCGAGCGACAGCAGGATCTCCGGACCCGGCATCGGGTCGAGCACGCCCTTGATCTTCAGCGTGCGCTGGTACTGCAACAGACGGTAGAGAACCGCTCGCGCGGCGCCCACGGTGGGGCTCCGGCGCCGAAGCCAGGGCGCGCGTTCCTCGATCAGTTGGTCCAACACTTCGCTCATGGTCGACCACCTACGCTGACAGCTTGACGAAACCGTGACAAGCCGCGTGTCACGGTTGGGCAAGGCGCGACATGTTGCATCCCCGTCAAGAGGCATCCGTCCGGAGCAGCCGCGACACGATCTCGCCCGTATCCCGCGACAGACCTTCGAGCGCGGCGAGCCGTTCCAGTTCCCCCCGGAGCAGGATCTGGCGTCGCTCGTCGAAGAGCCGCCAGTTGCCGAGCGAGGCGGTGAGCCGCGCGGTGGTCTGGGGATTGAACGGGTCGAGCCGGATCATCCAGTCGATGAAAAGCGCGTATCCCGCGCCGTCCGCGCGGTGGAATCCCGCCGGATTGGCCATGGCGAAGGTTCCGACCACGGAGCGGAACCGGTTCGGATTGCGCCATTCGAAATCGGGATGCTCGGTCAGCCGGGCAACCGTCTCCGCCGCGGTCTCCGGCGGGGTGCTGGCGGCCTGGACGGCGAACCATTTGTCGATGACCAGCCGGT
The DNA here is from genome assembly GCF_047275745.1 of Amaricoccus sp. W119. Lineage (NCBI taxonomy): Bacteria > Pseudomonadati > Pseudomonadota > Alphaproteobacteria > Rhodobacterales > Paracoccaceae > Amaricoccus > Amaricoccus sp. W119. Next base: position 42,453 of record NZ_JBKQWU010000009.1, read on the forward strand.
CGTGGCGCCAATCGGCGAAAAACCGCTCAAGCGCCGCGTCTCCCGCGCCATGGGCGACGAGCAGGGTCAGGGCGCTCATCCGCTCGGTCATGTTGTCGGCCGAGTCGAACTGCGCGCGCGCCGCCCCGGCCTCCGGGTCGCGGGCGGTCAGGAAGGCGAGCGCGCGGGCGCGGAGCGCGCGGCGTCCCGCCATGGCCGCGTCCGGAGCATAGGGACCCTCGACCGCGTTCGCCCGGTAAAGCTGCTCCGCCCGATCCCCGAGCGCCTCGGCGATCCGGACCGTCAACGCCTCGCGCGCGGCGTGGATGCGCGTCGGATCGGGCACGCCGCCCTGCGCCGCGACATGGCTGATCACCTCCTCCTCGGAGGGCAGGCCGAGGAGCAGCGCCTTGAAGGCGGGATCGAGATCCGTGTCATCCGCGACGGTGACGAGAGCCGCGACATAGCCCGGATCGGTCGCGGCGCTAGCGTCGCCGGCGAGGGCGGTCATGGCTTCGAGCGCGGCGCCGCGCCCGGCCTCCCACTTGTTGAAGGTATCCTCGTCATGGGCGAGCAGGAAGGCGCGGTCCTCCGCCTTGAGGCTCCGTTCGAGGATCACCGGCGCCGAGAATTCGCGCAGCAGCGAGGCGGTGGGCCGCTCGGGCAGGTCCCAGGAGAGCGCGCGGCCCTCCTCGGAAAGCTCGATCAGCCCGGTATCGACCTCGGTCCCGTCGGCGGCGAGCAGCCCATAGGCCACCGGGATCACCATCGGCTTCTTCACAGGCTGTCCCGGGGTCGGCGGCACATGCTGGCTGAGGCTGAGCGTGTAATGCCCGTCGTTCCAGGCCTCCTCGGCGACGACCCGGGGGGTGCCCGCCTGCGAATACCAGAGCTTGAACTGCGAGAGGTCGCGGCCGGAGGCGTCCTCGAAGACCTTCAGCCAGTCCTCGATCGTGCAGGCCTCGCCGTCGTGCCGCTCGAAATAGAGATCGAGCGCCGCGCGATAGGTTTCGGGACCCACGAGGCGGCGGAGCATGCCGATCACCTCGGCGCCCTTCTCGTAGACCGTCGCCGTGTAGAAATTGTTGATCTCGACGTATTCCTCGGGTCTGACCGGGTGGGCGAGCGGGCCGCCGTCCTCGCGGAACTGCGCGCCCCGGAGCCGGATCACGTCCTCGATCCGCTTCACTGCGGCCGAGCGCTGGTCGGCCGAGAACTGCTGGTCGCGGAAGACGGTGAGCCCTTCCTTCAGGCAGAGCTGGAACCAGTCGCGGCAGGTGATCCGGTTGCCGGTCCAGTTGTGGAAATACTCATGCGCGATGATGGTCTCGATCGACTTGTAATCGGCGTCGGTCGCGGTCTCGGGGCTCGCGAGCACGTAGCGGGAGTTGAAGATGTTCAACCCCTTGTTCTCCATCGCGCCCATGTTGAAGTCATCGACCGCGACGATCATGAAGCGGTCGAGATCGTATTCGCGCCCGTATTCCTCCTCGTCCCAGGTCATCGAGCGCTTGAGCGCGTCCATTGCATAGCCGCAGCGGTCCTCGTCGCCGGGCCGGACCCAGATCTGCAGCAGCACGTCGCGGCCGGATCGGGTCCTGAAATGGTCCTCGACGGCGCGGAGGTCGCCGGCGACGAGCGCGAAGAGATAGGAGGGCTTCGGGAACGGGTCCTCCCATTCCGCCCAGCCCTTGCCCGAGGCGACGAGGTTGCCGTTCGAGAGCAGGACTGGCGCCTCGCCCTCGATCCGCACCTTGAAACGGGCCATCACATCGGGGCGGTCGGGGTAGAAGGTGATCTTGCGAAATCCCTGCGCCTCGCATTGCGTGCAGTACATGCCGTTCGACATGTAGAGCCCTTCGAGCGCGGTATTCGCATCCGGCGCGATCTCGGTCTCGGCTTCCCACAGGAACGGCCCGTCGGGCACATGCGCGGCATCGACCGTCAGCCCCTCGTCATCGATGACCAGCGCGTTCGCCGGCACCTCGGCGCCATCGATCGCGGCCGAGACGAGCTTCAGGCGCCGTCCGTCGAGCCGAAGGTCGGGCGCGTCCCCCTCCGTGCGCTCCGGATTCGGCCGCGCATGCAGCCGGGCGCGCACCCGGGTCGCGCCGGGCGAGAGCACGAAGGTCAGTTCGACCCGATCGAGCAGAAACGCGGGCGGGCGATAGTCTGCGAGGCGGATCAGGGGGGGCTGGGCGTCGAGGCGCATGGGCCGCTCCGGTTCTTCGAGGCCATCTCGTCGGAGCGCCGGTACCCGTCCGGGCCGCGCGCGCCGGGGTCGGCGGAGACTGTCACAAACGTGAAGAAGTGGTCAAGGGAGACCATGCCGCGGCGCAAGACGGGATTGCGGGAAGCGCATGGCTCCCGCGGTTGCGAACGGGCCCGGCGGGCCACATCTTGGAATCATGAAAGGGACGGGTTGTCCCGACATCGAACGGGACCGACATGTCCCGACATCTTGGACCGGAGGATCTCATCATGAAGAAGGTCAGCCTTCTGGCGGCCGCCGCGGCCCTGCTCGCCGCGCCCGCGTTCGCCGAGGATTTCGTGCTGAAGGCGCCCAACCAGGGCATGAGCCTGCACGAGGGGCCGGTCGACATGACCGCCTATTACGAGCCCGCCGAGGGCGCCGAAGCCGGTCTCGTCAAGGTCACCGCGACCTATGCGACGCGCGACGCCGCGCGCGAGACCGGCCGTCTGGTCATGGTCATGCGCGATGGCGACGGCGTGAGCTTCGAGCTTCCCGGCCTTCCCGGTGCCACCTATTCCTTCGCACGCGCGGGTGATGTGGTGACGGTACGCTCGGTCGCCGAACTGCGGACCGCCTCGGTGGAATGAGCCGGCGCCAGGGCGCGGTATCGCGCAGGTCGCGCCACGTGGACGGAATACAATCCTAGATTGTTCGCGCTCGACGGAGGCGCGGCGCGGCCCTATATCAGACGCGGAACCACCCCCGCGGGGACGCGCGCTCGAATGCCCAGACCTGTCATCGGTATCACCGGTAACGCCCAGACGATCAACGATCAGTACCCGGTCCAGGCGGTCGGCCTCTCGAATATCGAGGCCGTCGCGACCCTGACCGGGGCCATGCCGCTTCTGGTTCCCGCGCTGCCGATGGTCGGCTCGGTCGCCGATCTGCTCGACGCCTGCGACGGTTTCGTCTTCACCGGCGGGCGTCCGAACGTCCATCCGAGCCATTACGGTCACGAACCGACCGAGAAGCACGGCGCCTTCGATCCCGACCGGGACGCCGTGACCCTGCCGCTGATCCGCGAATGCGTCGCCCGCGGCGTGCCGGTCTTCGGGATCTGCCGCGGCTTCCAGGAATTCAACGTCGCCTTCGGCGGCACGCTCCATCCCGAGATCCGCGAGATCCCGGGACGGATGAACCATCGGATGCCCCCCGACGGGACGATCGAAGAGAAGTTCATGTACCGCCACACGGTGTCGCTCGCGCCGGGCGGACAGTTCACCCGCATCCTCGGCGCCGAGGAGGTCATGGTGAATTCGCTGCATGGCCAGGGCATCCTCGACAAGGGGGCGCGCGTGGTCATCGAAGGCTACGCTTCCGACACGACGCCGGAGGCGATCGTCATCGAGCAGGCGCCGGGCTTCGCGATGGCGGTGCAGTGGCATCCGGAGTGGAACGCCGCCAACGATCCCGTCTCGCGGCCGCTCTATCAGGCCTTCGGCACCGCGGTCGGTGCGCGGGCGGCGGCGCACTGAGGCGCCGGGCGTTGGGGAATTTCCTGATCGTCGCCGTCGGGGCCGGATTCGGCGGCGCGATGCGTCACGGCGTGAACCTGCTCGCCGCGCGGATGCTCGGCACAGGGTTCCCTTTCGGCACCCTCGCGGTCAACGTGCTCGGCTCCTTTCTGATGGGGCTTCTGACGCAGGTCTTTCTCGCCCGGCCCGAGATCACCCAGGAATGGCGGCTCCTGATCACCACCGGGGTTCTCGGCGGTTTCACCACCTTCTCGACCTTCTCGCTCGACGCCGCGGTCCTGATGGAACGCGGCGCGATCGCGACCGCCGCGGGCTATGTCATCCTGTCGGTCCTGGCCTCGATCGGCGGGCTCTTTCTCGGGCTGCGGGTCGGTGGGTGAGCCGCCGTCGCGGGGCTCATCCCCCTTCCGCCGCGCCCCATCCTCCGGCAGCGCGCCCGATCCTAGAGGATCAGATCGGCCTCGGTGAGCGCGTTGGTGCCGAGCTCGACCTGCAGATCGGCGCGGCCGTCACCATTCAGATCGACCGACAACACATCGAAGGCGTTACGGATTTCACCCGGCGTATGGGAGAACGCGGCGCCGCCGATGAAATCGAGATTGGAGGCGAGTTCGGAGAGGTCGACGCGGTCGAGCCCGGTCCGGAAATCCGCGATGACGTCGCGCGTCGGCTGGTTCGCCGGAGAATCGTAGAAGCTCCCGAACACGAACACATCGGCGCCGTCGCCGCCTTCGAGCACGTCCCCGCCGCCGCCGCCGTCGAGCGTGTCCCGCCCCGTGGCACCCGCGAGCCGGTCCGCGCCCTGACCGCCCGACAGGCGGTCCGCCGCCGAGCCGCCGTTCAGAAGATCCTCGCCGCGTCCGCCCAGCAGCGTGTCGTTGCCCGCGCGCCCGAAGAGCACATCCTCGCCGGCGGCGCCGGACAGCCGGTCGTCGCCGCGCCCTCCGATCAGCCGGTCGTCGCCGTCCTGGCCGCTCAGCCGGTCGTTGCCGCGGCCGCCGTCGATCGTGTCGTCCCCGTCGCCGGCGTTGAGGATATCGGCGAAATCGGTCACCTCCACATCGTCGTCGCCGGAGGTCCCGACGATTTCCGGCGGGCCCGCGGGGTCCGACTCGGTGCCGAACCAGACGTGATAGACCCGCCCGGCATAGGGGCCCGCGCCGGAACTCCGGTCGAGGCCGACCCCGATCGCATTCCATTCGAGCAGGGCCCACGGGCCCTCGTTCAGGATGATCTGGTCATGCGAGGGCGAATTCTGCCAGCCTTCGAGCGCCGCCGCCGAAGTTTCGTAGCCCGCGCCGGTGATCTCGTAGCCATTGCCCGGATAGTCGGTTCCGAGCCGCTCCGGGGCCTCCCACATCACCTCGGGGGCCGAGCCGTCTTCCATATAGGGCGCGTCGCTCCAGCTGTGGAGATTGGCGCCGTCCGGCAGGTCCAGATCCTCGCCCCAGATGTTCTCGCGCGTGTCCACGACATGCCGCCCCGCCGTCAGCGTGAGCGAGGCGGAGAGCCGGACGGGATCGAGCCCCTCGGCGGCGCGATAGCGCATGATCTGGTGGTAGAGCCCCAGTTCCTCGAGGTTCAGGGTATCCTGCGCGTTCGGCTGGTAGATATCGACGGCCAAGTGACTTGTCCTTCCGGCGCCCGCGGGCGTTTAGAGCATTGATGGGACGACCTGATCCGGCGGGCGGTGTCCGTCGGCGAAGGTCTTGATGTTGATGATGACCTTTTCGCCCATCTCCATGCGCCCCTCCTCGGTCGCCGAGCTCATGTGCGGCAGCAGCATGACGTTCGAGAGCTGGCGAAGCCGCGGATTGACCTCGTGGCCGTGCTCGTAGACGTCGAGACCCGCGCCGCCGAGCTCGCCCGCGCGCAGCATGCGTGTCAGCGCGTTCTCGTCCACCACCTCGCCGCGGGCGGTGTTCACGAGATAGGCGGTGGGCTTCATCAGCTTCAGCCGCCGCGCGTTCAGGAGATGGAAGGTCGAGGGCGTGTGCGGCACGTGGATCGTAAGGATGTCGATCCGCGCCAGCATCTGGTCGAGACTTTCCCACCAGGTCGCGCCGAGCGCCTCCTCGATCTCGGGCCGCACGCGGCGGCGGGCGTGATAATGCACCTCGAGCCCGAAGGGCTTGGCGCGGGCGGCGACGGCGCGGCCGATGCCGCCGAGGCCGAGGATGCCGAGCCGCTTGCCGGCGATCCTGTGGCCCATCAGCGCTGTCGGGCTCCAGCCCCGCCATTCGCCGGTCCGCATCAGCTCCGCGCCTTCGGGCAGTCGCCGCGGCACGGCGAGGATCAGCGCCATCGCCATGTCGGCGGTATCCTCCGCGAGCACGCCGGGCGTGTTCGAGACGATGATGTTGCGCTGCAGGGCGGTCGCGACATCGATATGGTCGAAGCCCGCGCCATAATTCGCGATGAGCTTCAGCCGGGGGCCGGCCTGGGCGAGCATCCGCGCGTCGATCTGATCGTTGATCGTCGGGACCAGAACGTCGGTATCGGCGATCGCGGCGACGAGCTGCTCCGGCATCATCGGCGTGTCGTCGGGATTGAGCGTCACGTCGAAGAGCTCGCGCATCCGCGCCTCGACGGGCTCGGGCAGGCGCCGTGTCACGACGACTTTCAATCTGGGCGGGGCCATGCGCTTTCCTGTTCCTCTGAGGCGTATTTTTGGTATCGTCGCGGGATAATTGCACGGGGAGTCCGGAGGAATCCAGACATTCCCGGCATAAGAGGTCGAGAGCAGGAATCGATGGCCGAACTCTTCCGCCGGTTCGGGCGGCTCACCGCTGGTCCGATCGCTGGTCTCACACTCGGGCTGGCCGTCTTCGCAGTGCTCGTCCCGGCCGCCCGCGGCGAGGAAGTCGCTGTGACAGGCGCTCTGTCCGCCAGCGTGTCCGCCGCCGCGTCCGATGAACCGGGCGTCGGCGCGCAGGCGATCGTCTCCGGCGTCGGGCCCGTCACCCGTCTTCCGCTGCCCCGTTTCGTCTCGATGCGCGGCGAGAGCGCCAATGCGCGGCGGGGGCCGAGCCTCGACCAGCGGGTGGACTGGGAATTCCGCCACCGCGGCATGCCGCTGGAGATCACCGGGGAATACGGAAACTGGCGCCGGGTGCGCGATGTCGAGGGCAAGGGCGGCTGGGTCCATCACGCGCTGCTGTCGGGAACGCGGACCGCGCTGGTCCTCGGACCCGAGCGGGTGGCGCTTCGCGAACGGCCGGAGGAAACCGCGCGGGTCGTGGCGATCGCCGAGCCCGGGGTGATCGGCCGCGTCGACTCCTGCGCCGGTGCCTGGTGCGAGATCATCGCCGACGGACGTGAAGGCTGGCTGCCCCGCGCGGTCATCTGGGGCGTCGGACCCGGAGAGGCGATCGATTAGCCGGAAGTGTTCCGGGGCTCAGGAGACCGGCGCGGTTCAGGAGGTCTTGCGGCGCAGCCGGATCACCACGTCGACGCGGCTCAGGGTCGCGCCCTCGGGCAGGGTCGGCTCGCCCATGAGGCGCACGGCGTCGTTCGGCGCATCGGTCAGATGGCCGTCTTCTTCCCAGTAGTAATGCGGGTGATCGTCGGTGCGCGTGTCGAAATAGGAGCGCGTGCCGTCCACCGTCACCTCATGCAGAAGCCCGGCGGAGCAGAAGGCCTTGAGCGTGTTGTAGACCGTCGCGAGCGATACCGAGACCTCGAGCGACCGGGCGGCCTCGTGCAGCGTCTCGGCGGTGACATGGCGGTCGCGACCGTCGCCGATCAGGAGTTCGGCCAGGGCAAGCCGCTGCCGCGTCGGCCGGAGACCCGCTCCGGTCAACCATCTGGCGGCGCTGAGCCGCGCCTGGCGACGATCCGGTTCCGCACCCGGCATGATGTTTGCCCCCGAAACTAGCTACCGAAAACACATAACCAAATGCCTCAGGAATTTCCAGTGGCATGCGGCCGGATTCTCGCGTTCCATTTCGCGACGGGAATCGTATTCTCATCTGCGGCCGGTGTCCGACGGGAGCCCGATCGGTGCCGGATGGGGAGCCGGGGGCGGGCCCTTGCGCCGTGCGCGCGGAGGGTGTTAGGGATCGCGCGGTTTTACTTGGAATGGACAGTCCCGGGAGCTGGCCCGGGGGCTGGGAGCAGCGATGAACGACCGCCCGAGCAGCATAGACTACGAAGGGCTTCTCGCCTGCGCCCGCGGGGAGATGTTCGGCGTCGGCAATCCGCAGCTGCCCGCGCCGCCGATGCTGATGTTCGACCGGATCACCGAGATCTCCGCCGATGGCGGCTCGAACGGCCTCGGGCATGTCGTGGCCGAACTGGACGTGAGGCCCGATCTCTGGTTCTTCGAATGCCACTTCATCGGCGATCCGGTGATGCCCGGATGCCTCGGACTCGACGCGCTCTGGCAGTTGACCGGGTTCAACCTCGGCTGGCGCGGGATGCTCGGCCGCGGGCGCGCGCTTGGCGTGGGCGAGGTGAAGTTCACCGGCATGGTCACGCCCGAGGTCAAGCTCGTCGAATACATAGTGGACTTCACCCGCATCATCGATCGCAAGCTGAAGCTCGGCATGGCCAACGGAACCATGAAGGCGGACGGCAAGGTGATCTACACCGCCACCGACATGAAGGTCGGACTGTTTCAGGAATAGACCCGAGGAGGAACCGCCATGCGCCGCGTCGTCGTCACCGGACTCGGCATCGTCTCTTCGATCGGCAATGACGCCGATTCCGTCGCGGAGGCGCTGAAGGCCGGCAAGTCCGGCATCTCCTTCGCCCCCGACTATGCCGAGCACGGCTTCCGCAGCCAGGTCCACGGCAAGCCGGACATCGATCTCGCCGAGCGTATCGACAAGCGCCAGCTCCGCTTCATGGGCGACGGCGCGGCCTTCGCCTATATCGCGCTCGAACAGGCGATCGCCGATTCCGGGCTGGAAGCCTCCGATGTCTCGAACGAGCGCACCGGGCTCATCGCGGGCTCCGGCGGGCCCTCGACGCGCAACATGTTCGAGGCGCACCGCACCGTGATCGAGAAGGGCGGACCGAAGCGGATGGGGCCGTTCATGGTCACCCGCTGCATGTCCTCGACGGTATCGGCCTGCCTCGCGACACCGTTCAGGATCAAGGGCCTCAACTACTCGATCACCTCGGCCTGTTCGACCAGCGCGCATTGCATCGGCTCGGGCGTCGAGCAGATCCAGTTCGGCAAGCAGGATATCGTCTTCGCCGGCGGCGGCGAGGAACTGGACTGGACGCTCTCCTGCCTCTTCGATGCGATGGGCGCGATGAGCACCAAGTACAACAACCGCCCCGAAGCCGCCTCGCGCGCCTTCGACGCCGATCGCGACGGGTTCGTGATCGCGGGCGGTGGCGGCATGGTCGTGCTCGAGGAACTTGAACACGCGAAAGCCCGCGGCGCGAAGATCTACGCCGAGGTGACCGGCTATGGTGCGACCTCGGACGGGCACGACATGGTGGCACCCTCGGGCGTCGGCGGCGAGCGGGCGATGCGGATCGCCGTCGAGGGTCTCGGCCCCGATCGCAAGGTCGACTATATCAACGCGCACGGCACCTCGACCCCGGTCGGCGACGTGCCGGAGGTCGAGGCGGTGCGCCGCGTCTTCGGCGACGGCGCGACCCCGCCGATCAGCTCGACCAAGTCGATGACCGGCCACAGCCAGGGCGCGACCGGCGCGCAGGAGGCGATCTACTGCATGCTGATGCTGCGCGACGATTTCATCGCCCCCTCGATCAATGTCGAGACGCTGGACCCCGAGATCCGGCCGGAGGAGATCGCGACGCGGCTTGTCGAGAACGCGGGGCTCGACTCGGTGATGTCGAACAGCTTCGGTTTCGGCGGGACGAATGCTTCCCTTATCATGAGCAGGTACCATGACTGAGGCCTCGACGCAGACCGGCGCCGGATTGCTCGCGGGCAAGCGCGCGCTGATCCTCGGGGTCGCCAATGATCACTCCATCGCCTGGGGCATCGCCAAGGCGATGCATGCCGCGGGCGCCGAGCTCGCCTTCACCTATCAGGGCACCGGCTTCGGCCGCCGTGTCGTGCCGCTCGCCGAGTCGCTCGACGCGAAATACATCCTGCCCGCCGACGTTCAGGACCCCGCTTCGCTCGACGCGGTGTTCGAGACGCTCCAGTCGGGCTGGGGCGGGCTCGACGTTCTCGTCCATGCGATCGCCTATTCCGACAAGGCGGAGCTTGACGGCAGGTTCGTCGATACGAGCCGGAAGAATTTCCTGAACTCGCTCGATGTCTCCTGCTACAGCCTCGTGGAGGTGACGCGCCGCGCAGCCCCGATGATGCGCCCCGGCGGCTCGATCATCACGCTCACCTATATCGGCGCGCAGCGGGTGACGCCGCATTACAACGTGATGGGCGTCGCCAAGGCCGCGCTCGAGAGCGCGGTGCGCTATCTGGCGAACGATCTCGGCCCCGACGGCATCCGGGTCAATGCGATCAGCGCCGGGCCGATGCGCACGCTCGCGGGCGCGGCGATCGCGGGAGCGCGCAAGGTCTATCACGCGGTCGAGCGCAACGCCCCCCTGCGCGCCAATGCGACGCTCGAATCGGTGGGTGGCACGGCGGTCTATCTCGCCTCCGATCTCGGCGCCTCGGTCACGGGCGAGATCATCTTCGTAGATGGCGGCTTCCATGCTCTCGGCATGGCGCAGCCGGAATTCCTGTCCTGAGACCGGTTCCCGCGATGTTCCGGGCCATCGTCCTCGACGCCGACGGAACGTTTTTCGATACCGACTCCACTGCCCCGCGCGTGGCGGATGGGCCGGGGCACGCGGCATTCGCGGCGATCTGGCCCCGGATCGTGCGAGACAGCAAAGAGGAGCGTGCATGACGCAGCGTTTCACGACATCGGACGGGCTTTCGCTCGCCTATACCGACACGGGCGCGGGCCGGCCGCTGCTCTGCCTGCCGGGGCTTACCCGGAACGCGGCGGATTTCGAGGATCTCGCGGCGGCGCTCGGCGGGCGCTACCGGCTGATCGCCCTGACGTCGCGCGGCCGGCACGGGTCCGATTTCGATCCCGAGTGGAAGAACTACAATGTCGCGATCGAGGGGCGCGACGCGGTCGAATTTCTCGATCATCTCGGCCTCGACAAGGTGACAATCGTCGGTACCTCGCGGGGCGGGCTGATTGCGATGCTGCTCGCCGCCACGGTGAAGCAGCGGCTCGCCGCGGTGCTCCTCAACGACATCGGTCCGGAGATCGCGCCCGCTGGGCTGGAACGGATCATGGGCTATGTCGGCATCGCGCCGAAGGGCCGGACCTATGCCGAGGTCGCCGCGGCGCTCCGGGCGACGAGCGCGGCGGAATTCCCCGACGTGCCGCTGGAGCGCTGGGAGCTCTCGGCCCGCCGCTGGTTCCTGGAGACGCCCGAGGGGATGGCGCTCAACTACGACCCGAAGCTGCGCGACGCGGCGCTCTCGGGCTCGGTCGAGCCCGCGCCCGACATGTGGCCGCTCTTCGACGCGCTCGAAGGGATTCCGGCCGCCGTCCTGCGCGGCGCGAACTCCGATCTTCTCTCGCGCGAGACGGTCGCCGGCATGCGGGCGCGGCGCCCCGATCTGATCGTGGCCGAGGTGCCCAACCGCGGGCATGTTCCCTTCCTCGACGAGCCCGAATCGCTCGGGGCGCTCGACGCGCTGCTCGCGAGGCCGATGGCATGAGCGATTTCGCGGCGATCCGTGCGGCGGCGGATCGCGCGCGGGGGCGCATCCGGCGGACGCCGCTCCTGTCCAGCATGGCGCTCGACAGGCTCGCCCGGCGGCGGATCTACCTGAAGGCCGAATGCCTGCAGGTGACCGGCTCCTTCAAGGCGCGGGGCGGCTGGGCCGCGGTCTCGGCGCTCCCGGCCGAGGCACGGGCGCGCGGCGTGCTGGCGTTCTCGTCGGGTAATCACGCGCAGGGCGTCGCGCGCGCGGCGAAGGAATTCGGGGCGCCCGCCGTGATCCTGATGCCCTCCGACGCGCCCTCTGTGAAGATCGACAACACCCGCGCGCTCGGGGCCGAGGTCGTGCTCTACGACCGCGCGACGCAGGACCGCTATGCGATCGGCGGCGAGATCGCCGAGGCGCGGTCGCTGACGATCATCCCGCCCTATGACCACGCGGAGGTGATCGCGGGGCAGGGGACCACGGGGCTCGAGATCGCCGAACAGGCGCGCGAGGCCGGGATCGCCGCGGGCGACGTGCTGGTCTGCTGCGGTGGCGGCGGGCTCAGCGCGGGGATCGCGCTGGCGCTCGAAGAGCTGGCGCCGGGTCTGCGCGTGCGCCCGACCGAGCCGGAGCAGTTCGATGACATGGCCCGCTCTCTCGCCGCCCATGCCCGGCTCGGCAATGCCGCGCTCTCTGGCTCGGTCTGCGACGCGATCCTGACGACGCGGCCGGGCGAGATGACCTTCCCGATCCTCTCCCGCCTCGCGGGTCCGGGGCTCGTGGTCTCGGACGAGGAGGCGCTCCGCGCCGTCGCACTCGCCTTCACGCATCTGCGCGTCGTGCTGGAACCCGGTGGCGCGGTCGCGCTCGCCGCCGCGCTCTTCCACGGCGACGAGATCGCGGGCGACAGCGTGATCGCCATCGGTTCGGGCGGCAACGTCGATTCGGCGCTCTTCGCCCGGACGATCCAGCGTTACGCGGTCTGAGCGCCGGCGCGCGCGTCCTGGCGCTCAGCCGTGCTTCGCGATCCAGGCGGAGAACTTCTCGAGGAAGCTCCGCATGAAGTCGCGGGTCTTCTCGCTCGTGAAATCGCCCTCGGCGTCGATCGCATCGGGCAGAAGCTGATAGAGCACCTCGGGCTGGCCCATCAGCACCATGCCGCGGCCCACCACGACCGAGCGCAGCGCCGCCTGCGCCACCGCGGTTCCGATCGCACCGCCCGCCGCGCCGGTGATGGCGGCGGGCTTGTCCGGCCAGCACGCCTGCCCGACCGGGCGCGAGCCCCAGTCGATCGCGTTCTTGATCGCCGGCGTGAAGGTGCGGTTGTATTCCGGCGTGACGAACAGCACCGCGTCCGCGGCCTCGACCGACGCTTTCAGCTTCAGCACGCCCTCGGGCGGGTCGGCCCAGAGATCCTCGTTGTAGAGCGGCAGGTCGAGGTCGGGATAGTCGAGCTCGAAGAGATCGGCGCCGAGTCTTCCCAGCGCCTTCGCGTAGGTCCTGTTGATCGACGCCTTCCTGAGGCTGCCGACGAGGACTGAAACCTTGTGCATGCAATTCCCTTCCTTCTTCCCGTCCGGGCGCCGTGACATTAGCGCCCGGACGGGTTTCGGAAAGGGGGTTCAAGCCGTCCTGTTCAGCCGTCCTGGCGGATGCGGGCGTTCGTCGGGTCGTAGGGGCTGTCCTCGACGATCTCGCAGTCCCAGAGCTGGCCCTGCATCTTCACCTTGAGCTTCCGGCCGACTTCCGCCTCGGAGGGCTTCACATAGCCCATGCCGATCGACTTCCCGAAGGCGACGGAATAGCCGCCGGAGGTGAGGCGTCCGGTCCGCTCGCCCTCGGGCGTGTAGAGCGCCTCGCGGCCCCAGGGATCGGCGTCGGACGGGCCGTCGATCAGGAGCGTCACGCATTTCGAGCGGATGCCCTTCGCCTCCATGGCCGCCTTGCCGCGGAAGTCCTTCGAGAGATCGACGAAACGCGGCAGATCCGCTTCGAGCGGGGTCGCGTCGCGGCCGAGCTCGTTGCCGAAGGCGCGGTAGCTCTTCTCCTGCCGGAGCCAGTTCTGCGCCCGCGCGCCGACGAGCTTCATCCCGTGCTTCTCGCCCGCCTCCATCAGCCGGTCGAAGAGGTGGTTCTGCATCTCGATCGGGTGATGCAATTCCCAGCCGAGCTCGCCGGTATAGGCCACGCGGATCGCGACGGTCGGAACCATGCCGAGCTCGATCTCCCGCGCCGAGAGCCAGGGGAAGCGCTTGTTCGAAAGCGCGGTTTCCGGCTCCGCGTCGCGGATCAGCTCCTTCAGGATCGCCCGGCTGTTCGGTCCTGCGAGCGCGAAGACGCCCCACTGCGTCGTCACGTCATGAACCATGACCGTCTCGCCGCCCTCAGCCATGAAATCCTCGGCGGATTTCTTCAGGTTGTCGGCGTCATAGGCCGTCCAGGCGCCGGCGGAGACGAGGTAGTAGCCGTTCTCCTGGCGGCGGACGATCGTGTATTCCGTCCGCGTCGTGCCGGCCCCGGTCAGCGCATAGGTGAGGTTGATGCGGCCGACCTTCGGCAGCTTGTTGGTGGTGAACCAGTCGAGGAAGGCCGTGGCGCCCGGGCCGGAGACCCAGTGTTTGGCGAAGGCGGAGGCGTCGATGAGACCCGCCGTCTCGCGGATCGCCTTGGCTTCCTCGACCGCGTACTGCCACCAGCCGCCGCGGCGGAAGCTGCGCGAGTCGTGGTCGTTGAACCCTTCGGGCGCATAGTAATTGGGCCGCTCCCAGCCGTTCACGACGCCGAACTGGGCGCCGCGCGCCTTCACCCGGTCGTAGCAGGGCGCGGTCCGGAGCGGGCGGCAGGCTTCGCGCTCCTCGTCGGGGTGGTGCAGGACGAAGACGTGGGAATAGCTCTCCTCGTTCTTGCGCGCCGCGTATTCGGTGGTCATCCACGGCCCGTAGCGCTTGGGATCGAGCGAGGCCATGTCGATCTCCGCCTCGCCCTCGACCATCATCTGCGCGAGATAGTAGCCGGTTCCGCCCGCGGCGGTGATGCCGAAGGAGAAGCCCTCCGCGAGCCACATGTTGCGCAGGCCGGGCGCCGGGCCGACCAGCGGGTTGCCGTCGGGCGTGTAGCAGATCGGGCCGTTGAAATCGTCCTTGAGACCGACCGACTCCGAGGAGGGCAGGCGGTGGATCATCGACATGTATTCCTCCTCGATCCGCTCCAGGTCGAGCGGGAAGAGGTCGGCGCGGAAGCTGTCGGGCACGCCGTATTCGAACCGCGCCGGGGCGCCGTCCTCGTAGGGACCGAGAATCCAGCCGCCGCGCTCCTCGCGCACGTACCAGAGCGCGTCGGCGTCGCGGATGACCGGATGCTCGGGGTTCGACTTGCGCCATTCGACGAGCGCCGGATCCGGCTCGGTCACGATATACTGGTGCTCGACGGGGATCGCCGGGCTCTTGATGCCGAGAAGCTTCGCCGTGCGCTGCGCGTGGTTGCCGGTCGCGGTCACGACATGCTCGGCGCGGATCTCGAAGGTCTGTTCGGAGGCCAGCAGGTTGCCGCCGCGCTCCGCCATGATCCGGCCGCGCACGATCCACTCCGAGCCGGTCCATTCATAGGAATCGACCTGCGCCTTGCGTACGATCTCGACGCCGCGCTGCCGCGCGCCCTTGGCCATCGCCTGGGTGACATCGGCGGGGTTGATGTAGCCGTCGGTCGGATGGAACAGCGCGCCCTTCAGATCCTCGGTCCGGATCAGCGGCCAGCGCGAGCGGATCTCGGAGGGGGTCAGCCATTCGTAGGGCACGCCCACGGTCTCGGCGGTCGAGGCGTAGAGCTGGAACTCGTCCATCCGCGCGTCGGTCTGCGCCATCCGCAGGTTGCCGACGACCGAGAAGCCGGCGTTGAGGCCGGTCTCTTCCTCGAGCGACTTGTAGAACTTCACCGAATAGTCGTGGATGTGGCTCGTCGCATAGCTCATGTTGAAGAGCGGCAGGAGCCCCGCGGCGTGCCAGGTCGAGCCCGAGGTCAGTTCGTCGCGCTCGAGCAGCACGACATCGGACCATCCGGCCTTGGCCAGATGATAGGCGATCCCGGCCCCGACGGCGCCGCCGCCCACCACCACCGCCCGCGCATGGCTTTTCATCGTTGTCTACCCTCGATTGCTGGACTGCGATTCACACCGCGTCCGTTTAGACCATAGATGACCTCGGTGAAGTCGATCTCCCGACGAGTCGCGGGCGATTTCCGACCCGGAACCATTTCGGAGATCGCGGGTTTCATGGCCGCGGGCGGGTCCACCTGTCCGCCGGCGGGCCGCATAAGTCCGCCGAAGACTTGATAAGGAGGGATTCAGTCATGAAGGCATTCGCGTTGTTGACCGCCTCGGCGCTCGCGCTCGCAGCCTGTTCGTCCGAACCGGCGGCTCCGACCCGCCAGGCGATTTCGGAGATCTCGGTCAATACCGATCTGACCTCGGTCGGCAACCCGAGCGCGGTCGAGTACTGGGACAATCTCAGCGCGGATCTCGAAACCGCGCTCGCGAATCAGTTCGTGAACGACATCTCTTCGGACGGCGCCCGGATCGAGGTGGACGTGGACGAACTCTCTCTCGCCGAGTCCTACAACGAGGGCTTCGGTCAGAATTCGACGCTGAGCGGCCGGGTCACCGTGACCGACATGCGCGATGCGCCGCTCGGGACCTACAACGTGAGCGCCAGCATGGCGCAGGCGCAGGCGGTGGAGCCCGGGGCGCAGCCTTCGACCGACAGCACAGCCTTCTATCAGGCTCTCGTCCAGGCCTTCGCGCAGGGCGTGGACCAGACCATCAACTCGGGCACCGCCCCTTGACCCGATCTCCAAACCTTCCGATGTGTCGCGAACGGATCTGAGGGAGGCTCTGGAATGTCGGAGACGGTCGCGGCGGATACCCCCGGCGTCGAGGCGCTGATCGGGGAGTGGGAGGGCAGGTTCGGCCTGCCCCCCTTCGACCGGGTCAGTGTCGAGGCCATCGCGCCAGCCTTCGACTTGGCGATGTCGAGGGCGCGCGACCGGATCGATGCGATCGCGGCCGATCCGGCGCCGCCGAGCTTCGAGAACACGATCGAGGCGATGGAACGGGCGGAGGCCGAGCTTGATCGGGTCGGCGCGATCTTCTTCAACATCGCGGGCGCCCACACGAATGACGCGCTCGAAGCGCTGCGCCGCGACCTGAGCCCGAAGCTCTCGGCGCATGGTTCCGCGACAATGCTGAACGCCCCGCTGTTCGAGCGGATCGACTCGCTCGAGCGGCGGGCGGAGACGCTCGGTTTCAGCGCGGAACAGCGTCGGGTGCTGATGCTCTATCACCGCATGTTCCGCCGCGCCGGCGCCGAGCTCGAAGGCGCGGACCGCGAGCGGCTGACGGAAATCATGAGCCGGCTCGCGGAGCTTGGCACGGCCTTCAGCCAGAACGTCCTGGCGGATGAGAAGTCCTGGGCGATGGAACTCGGGGCGGAAGACCTGGAAGGCCTGCCGGATTTCGTCGTCGCGGCGGCGGAGGAGGCGGCGAAGGAACGGGGGCATGGTGGTCACGTCGTCACGCTCTCGCGCAGCCTGATCGTCCCGTTCCTGCAGTTCTCGCCCCGGCGCGATCTTCGGGAGAAGGCGTTCCGCGCCTGGGTCGCGCGCGGTGCGAACGGCGGCGAGACCGACAACCGCGCGATCGTCGCCGAGACGCTGAAGCTGCGCGAGGAGCGGGCGCGGCTGCTCGGCTACGAGAGTTTCGCGGCGTTCAAGCTCGATACCGAAATGGCGAAGACGCCCGAGACGGTGCGCGACCTGCTGACGGCTGTCTGGGAGCCTGCGAAGGTGCGCGCCGAGGAAGACGCCGCGCGGCTCACCGATCTGATGCGTGAGGATGGCGTCAACGGCGACCTGGAGCCCTGGGACTGGCGCTACTACTCCGCGATCCGGCAGAAGCGCGAGCACGATCTCGACGAGGCCGAGCTCAAGCCCTATCTCGAACTCGACAACATGATCGCCGCCGCCTTCGATGTCGCGGGCCGGCTGTTCGGGTTGTCGTTCCACCCGCTCGACATTCCGCTCTACCATCCGGACGCGCGTGCCTGGGAAGTCCGCGCGGGCGACCGGCACATGGGCGTCTTCATCGGCGACTATTTCGCCCGGTCCTCGAAACGGTCGGGCGCTTGGTGTTCGAGCTTCCGGTCGCAGTCGAAGTTCGACGGCGAGGTTCGGCCAATCGTGGTCAACGTCTGCAACTTCGCCAAGGCCCCGGCGGGATCGTCCAACCTGCTGACCTTCGACGACGCGCGGACCCTGTTCCATGAGTTCGGCCATGCGCTGCACAACCTTCTGTCGGACGTGACCTATCCGTTCATCTCGGGAACCTCGGTCGCGCGCGATTTCGTCGAACTGCCGAGCCAGCTTTACGAGCATTGGCTCTCGACGCCCGAGGTCCTGTCCGAACACGCGCGGCACGCCCGGACCGGGGCGCCGATGCCGGCGGAGCTTCTCGAACGGCTGCTCGCCGCGCGGAACTATGATCAGGGTTTCGCCACGGTCGAATATGTCACCTCGGCGCTGGTGGACCTCGACTTCCACGCCGGACCCGCGCCGGCCGATCCGATGGCGGCCGAGGCGGAGACCCTGGCCGGGCTCGGCGCGCCCCGTGCGATCCCGATGCGCCATGCCACGCCGCATTTCGCGCATGTCTTCTCCGGCGACGGCTATTCCTCGGGCTATTACTCCTACATGTGGTCGGAGGTGATGGACGCCGACGCCTTCGCCGCCTTCGAGGAGGCCGGCGATCCGTTCGATCCGGAGGTCGCGGAGCGTCTGGCGGCGCGGATCTACTCCGCCGGTGGCTCGCGCGACGCGGCGGAACTCTACGAGGCGTTCCGGGGCCGGCTCCCGGGTGTCGAGGCGCTCCTGCGCCAGCGCGGCCTCCTCGATCCCGCCTGAGGCAACCCCTTGGCGATCGGCGGAAGTGTGCTAATCGCCTTGGTATGAGGTGGGTTGCGTTGACTCAACCAATGAGAGTATTCAGATTTATCTGAGGCGAGGACGATTCTCGCGGTGGTTGAGAAATTCCGAATGCTATGAGCGGAAATGCGCTGATCCGGTCGCTCCGAGTAAATTCCGCGTCGCATCTGGGGCAGTAACGGCATAGACGTTACCCATTGTCGGCAACGGTTTGGTCAATGCGTTGCGAAGTTCTGCCCTGAGCGAATGCCCTCCCCCAGCCACGTCGCGTGGCGATCACGATTAACGATCACTCACAATCAGGTGAAACACTTTTTTCGTTATTTGGATGGAACGCTTGTTTCTTGAATGCGATCTAAATAGTGTAGTATCGCATCGGTATCGTGAGGCACGGCCGATTGAAACGGACAATCCCGGCGCTCCATCCGGAGAAGCGCCGGCAGAAGCGGGAAAATTCAGGATGATGGAAGATCAGACGATAGGGCGCGGCGAGATTCTGGCGCTGACCACTGAAATCGTTTCGGCGCATGTGGCGAACAACGCCGTCGTCCAGAACGAAGTTCCAGAGCTGATCCAGTCGGTTTTCACGAAGCTGACCGAACTCGCCTCCGGCGAGGAGGCGGCTTCCGTCGAACTGACCCCCGCGGTTCCGGTGAAGAAATCGGTGACGGACGACTACATCGTCTGTCTCGAGGACGGCAAGAAGCTGAAGATGCTGAAGCGGCACCTGATGACCGCCTACGGCATGACGCCGGAGGAATACCGCGCGAAATGGGGCCTGAAGCCGGACTACCCGATGGTGGCGCCGAACTACGCCGCCAAGCGGCAGGAGTTGGCGAAGAAGATCGGGCTTGGCCGCAAGCCCCGGGCGAAGTAAACCCACTTCAGCGCCACATCTGAGTTGACGGAAGGCACCCGGCCCACGGCCGGTGTGCCTTTCGGTTTGAGGGGTACGGGGAATGTCCGCGCCGGGAAAGAAGCTTTTCGTCAAGACCTACGGCTGTCAGATGAACGTCTATGACAGCGAACGGATGGCTTCCGCGCTGGCGACCCAGGGCTATGAGGCGACCGATACCGCCGATGATGCCGATCTGATCCTGCTGAACACCTGCCATATCCGCGAGAAGGCGGCCGAGAAGGTCTATTCGGATATCGGACGGTTGCGCCCGCTCAAGGCCGCGCGGCCCGATCTCAGGATCGGCGTCACCGGCTGCGTGGCCCAGGCCGAGGGTGGCGAGATCCTGCGGCGTGCGCCGCTCGTCGATCTGGTGGTCGGGCCGCAGGCCTATCACCGCCTGCCCGCGATGCTCGACCGGACGGGCGCGGGCGAGCGGCCGGTCGATACCGAGTTCCCGCCAGAGGACAAGTTCGACCATCTGCCCGAGGCGCCCCGGGCGCGGCGGGCGCCGGCAGCCTTCTTGACGGTTCAGGAGGGCTGCGACAAGTTCTGCGCGTTCTGCGTCGTCCCCTATACCCGCGGCGCCGAAGTCTCGCGCCCCGCCGGGCGCATCCTCGCCGAGGCGCGCGATCTGGTGGCACGCGGCGTGGTCGAGATCACGCTCCTCGGCCAGAACGTGAACGCCTATCGCGACGAGAACGGCGAGACGCTGGCGGGGTTGATCGCCAGCCTCGCGAAGATCGAGGGCCTCGCGCGCATCCGCTACACGACCTCGCATCCGAACGACATGTCCGACGACCTGATCGCGGCCCATGGGCAGGAGCCGAAGCTGATGCCCTTCCTGCATCTGCCGGTGCAGTCGGGGAGCGACCGGATTCTGAAGGCGATGAACCGCAGGCACGGCGCGGAACAGTACCTGCGCCTGATCGAGCGCATCCGCGCCGCGCGGCCGGACATCGCGCTCTCGGGCGATTTCATCACCGGCTTCCCCGGCGAGACCGATGGCGATTTCGCCGATACGCTCGCGCTCGTCGAGGCGGTCAACTACGCTCAGGCGTTCTCCTTCGCCTATTCCCCGCGACCCGGCACGCCCGCCGCCGGGCGGGAAGACCTGCCCCAGACGGTGAAGTCCGAACGGCTCCAGCGGCTGCAGGACCTGCTCGGCCGCCAGCAGGCGGCGTTTCAGGAAACCATGATCGGGCGGGACCTGCCGGTCCTGATCGAGAAGCGGGGCCGCGAACCGGGGCAGATCGCCGGCAAGTCGCCCTATCTCAACGCGGTCCAGATCGACGCGGGCGCGGAGCTGATCGGCCGGATCGTGCGGGCGCGCGTGACGGCCGCGGGACGCAATTCGCTTTTCGGCGAATTGCTCGACGCGGCGTGAACGCCGAGGCGCCGCGGCCGGCCGCGGCTTCCATCGACTGTGTGCACTACGACATCACCGACCTCTGCAACGCGGGCTGCCCGCAATGTCCAAGGACGGACCCGGGAGGCTGCCGTCCCCAGGACTGGCTCGCCAAACACGCGTCGAGCCTCGAAGAGTTTCGCGCCTACAGCCCACCGGAGCTTCTGGCCGGGCTCGAATCGGCGTATTTCTGCGGCAATTACGGCGACGCCGCCGTGGTGCCGGATCTGATCGAGATCCTGCGCTACTGCTGGGAGGCGAATCCGAAGCTGAAACTCCAGCTTCATACCAACGCGGGAATGCGCGGGCGCGACTGGTGGGGCGCACTCGCCGAGGCGGCGAAGGGCAAGCGGTTCGAGGTCGTCGCAGCGATCGACGGGGCGAGCCAGGAGACGAACAGCCTCTACCGGGTGCGGACCGATTTCGCCCGCGTCATCGGCAATCTGACCGCCTTCATCGACAAGGGCGGCAGGGCCCAGTGGCGGATGCTGGTCTTCCGCCACAACGAGCACGAGGTTGCGAAGGCCGAGGCGATGGCGAAGCAACTCGGCTTCGTGGGCTTTCGAGCCTATCCGTCGAACCGGTTCAACGGGCCGGACTTCCGCTACACCCTCGGCGGGCGGGAATTCGTGCTGGAGCCGCCGACGGCCAAGGTGGCGCCAAAGGTGGAAGGCCGGCATTCGATCGACCGGGAGGAAGTCACGCGGACCGAGGCCTATATCGACTGCGAGGCGATCCGGAAATCGACGGCCTATCTCGATTTCGAAGGCTATCTGCTGCCCTGCTGCTACTTCGGCCGGCGGCTCTACATTCACCACCACGGCGGCGCCGCGCGGGATGACAAGGTTCTGGCGGCGCTCTTCGACGAATTCGACATGGAGCGGCTGAATGTCGCGCGCCACGGCTACGCCGCCGCTCGCGCCGCCTATGACGAATTCCTGGAGTTTCTCGCCCCCTACTGGGACCGGCAGGAACCGAAGCTCTGCAAGTCGGTCTGCGGCAGGAAGCGGACGGTTCCGGCCGATGACCCCGCGTCGCGGACAGGCGACGGAGCCGCGGGCTCCTGAGCTTGCGCTTGCGCGGTTGCCCCGGCTGGGGCAGTCTCGACCTGTCCCGCAGTCTCTTGCCGCCGGAGGCCCATTGGCGACCAACGCCCCCTATCCCGCTCCGATCACGGATGAAACATCCGACAGTGTGCTGCAGTTTCCGGACAACCGCTTGCTCATCGATCTCTGCGGAGAACTGGACCGGAACATCGTCCAGATCGAGCAGCGGCTTGGCGTGGCGATCCACCGACGAGGCAACGAACTCGCACTCCATGGCACGGCCGAGGCGACGGCTGCGGGCGAACAGGTGCTGCGCGCGCTCTATGCGCGGCTGGAGCAGGGGCGGCCGGTGACGCCCGGGGACATCGACGCGGTGATCCGGATGGGACCGGGCGGCGAGCGCGATCCCGCACCCGCGAAACCGGACCCCGGGCAGCTCGACATGTTCGGGGCCGAACCGCTGGAGATCCGCACCCGGCGCAAGGTGGTGGAGCCGCGGACGCCGACTCAGCGCGCCTATGTGCGCCACCTCTTCCAGCACGAACTTGTCTTCGGCGTCGGTCCGGCGGGGACCGGCAAGACCTATCTCGCGGTCGCGGCGGCGGTGGCGATGTTCATCGAGGGTCGGGTCGACAAGATCATACTCAGCCGCCCGGCGGTGGAGGCGGGCGAGCGGCTCGGCTTCCTGCCCGGCGACATGAAGGAGAAGGTCGATCCCTACATGCAGCCGCTCTACGACGCGCTGAACGACTTCTTCCCGCCCAAGCAGGTGCAGAAGATGATCGAGGAGAAGCAGATCGAGATCGCGCCGCTCGCCTTCATGCGCGGCCGCACGCTCGCCAATGCCTTCGTGGTTCTCGACGAGGCGCAGAACGCGACCACGATGCAGATGAAGATGTTCCTGACCCGGCTCGGCGAAGGCAGCCGCATGGCGGTGACCGGTGACGTGACGCAGATCGATCTGCCGCGCGGCGTGATGTCGGGGCTCGTGGAGGCGGAAAGGGTACTGCGCGGGGTCGAGGGCATCGGCTTCGCCTATTTCAAGGCCGAGGACGTGGTGCGCCATCCTCTCGTCGCGCGGATCATCCGCGCCTACGAGAGCGCGCGCCCCGAGGGGTAGGAGCCGGAGATGAGCGCGGCGGCGGCCGGGGGAACTCCACCCGGCGAAAACTCACCCGATGAGAATTCAGCCAGCGAGGGCCCGGTCGGCGCGGATCTGGTCGACATGGATCGGGTCGGCGAGAATCCGCTGGTCGATCTGGTGATCGAGGAGCCGCGCTGGGAGGCGGCGGGAATCGCCTCGGTCGCCGAGGCCGCCGCGCGCCGGACGCTCGAGGCCGCGGGGCGCGATCCCGGGCGACACGAGGTCAGCCTCCTCGCCTGCGACGACGCGCGCATCGCCGCGCTGAACGCGGATTTCCGCGGGAAACCCGGGCCGACCAACGTGCTGTCCTGGCCGGCTTTCGAGGAGGCGGTGCCCGCGCCGGCCGCCGAGGATCCCGAGCCGCTCTTTCTCGGCGATCTGGCGCTGGCCTACGAGACCTGCGCGCGGGAAGCGGAGTCGGGCGGGATCGGCCTCGCCGACCATGCGGCGCATCTCGTCGTGCACGGGCTCCTGCACCTGCTCGGCTACGACCACGAGATGGAAGACGAGGCCGACGAGATGGAAATGTTCGAGACGAAAATACTTGCCAGTCTGGGGGTGGCCGACCCATATTCGCGATAGGGGCGCCCCTTGGGCGCGGTGGTTTCCGGATAGGGAGATATGGGCGAGACACATGACGCGCACCCGGCGACGGGGCAGCACGTATCGGACGATGGAGATCCGGACAGTCCCGCCAGATCGACGTTCTTCTCACGGCTTTTCCGGCGCGAGAGCCCCGAAGCCGAAGATCGCGAAAATGATGACGAGGAGGAGACGGGGGGGGATTCCTCCGACGAGATGCTCCTCAACCTCCGCAAGCTCGCATCGATGCGGGTGGATGACGTCTCCGTGCCGCGGGCCGAGATCGTCGCGGTGCCCGATGACTGCTCGCTCGAACAGCTGGTCGAGACCTTCCGCGAGAGCACGCTTTCGCGCCTGCCGGTCTATACGGAATCGCTGGATCAGCCGCGCGGCATGATCCACCTCAAGGACCTCGCGCTGACCTACGGCTTCGGCGCGCCGGCCGAGGGTTTCGTCCTCGGGCCGCTGATCCGCCCGCTGCTCTATGTGCCGCCCTCGATGCCGATCGGCGCGCTGCTGCAGAAGATGCGGGCGGCGCATACGCATATGGCACTGATGATCGACGAATACGGCGGGGTCGACGGTCTCGTCACCATAGAGGATCTGGTCGAGCAGATCGTGGGCGACATCGCCGACGAGCATGACGAGGCCGAGAGCCAGCTCTGGGCGCGCGAGCCAGATGGTTCGATCATCGCGCAGGCCCGGGTCGAGATCGAGGATTTCGAGGATGAGACGGGCATCGAATTGATGCCGCCCGACCGCGCCGAGGAAGTCGACACGCTCGGCGGGCTCGTCGTCCTGCTCGCGGGCCGGGTGCCGGCGGTTGGCGAACTGGTGGCGCATCCCGCGGGCCATGAATTCGAGATCCTCGACGGCGATGTCCGCCGCCTGACGCGGCTTCGGCTGCGGCCCGGTCCGGATCTGCGGGCCGCCGCCGAGTAGACGGATTGCAGCGCTTGCTCGCCCGCGCGCCGCGTGACATCGCGCGCAGTCTGCCTGCGCTCCGCGGCTGGCGCCGCATGGCCGCGGGGATGCTGGCGGGGGCGGGACTCGCGGGCGCTCAGCCGCCGCTCTCCTGGATACCGCTCATCTTCCTCACGCTGCCGATCGTGCTCTGGCTGATGGACGGGACGCGGCGCGCGATGGGCGCGTTCGGACTCGGCTGGAGCGTCGGAGTCGGCTTTTTCGGCGCCGGCCTGTTCTGGATCGTCGAGCCGTTCATGGTCGAGCCGGAGGTCTTCGGCTGGCTGGCGCCTGTCGCCCTGATCGGCATGGCCGGGGGCATGGCGCTGTTCTGGGGAGCCGCCTTCGCCGCCGCGCATCGCTTCTGGCACCGGGGCTGGAGCCGCGCGATCCTGCTCGCCGCGGCCTGGAGCCTGATCGAATTCGCCCGGGGCCATGTGCTGACCGGCTTTCCCTGGGCGCTGCAGGCCTATGCCTGGATCGACACCCCCATCGCGCAGGTCCTGGCGCTGACCGGACCTTATGGCCTCACCTTCCTGACGCTGTGCGCGGGGCTCGTCCTCGGACTGGCCCGGCCGCCGGCGATCGTCGCGGCGGGCCTGCTCGTGGCGGCTGGCTGGGGCTTCGGCGCCTGGCGGCTGTCGCCCCCCGCGCCGGTGCGCGCCGATCCGGTTCAGGTGCGAATCGTCCAGCCCAACATGCCGCAGAACGAGAAATGGCTGCCGGGTCGCGAGCAGGCGTTCTTTCGCCGCCACCTGGCGTTGAGCGCCGCGCCGGCCGATCCGATGCCGGATGTGACGATCTGGTCGGAAACCGCGGTCGCCTTCGTTCTCGACAACGATCCCGCCGCCCAAGCCGCGGCGGCGGCCTCGGTCGGCCCCGACGGCCATCTCCTGCTCGGCATCCGCCGGGCTGAGTCTCGCGCCGGAGGCTGGGCCTGGTTCAACGCGCTCGCAGCCCTCGGCCCGGACGGCGCGGTCGGGGCCGTCTATGACAAGGTCAGACTCGTTCCCTTCGGCGAGTACATCCCGCTCAAGGGCCTGACCGCGCGGCTCGGCATCCCGGCGCTCACGACCCTGACCCGGGGCGGGTTCACCCCCGGCCCGGGCTCGCGCGTGGTCTCCGCGCCCGGAGTCCCACCATTCCTGCCGCTGATCTGTTACGAGGCGATCTTCCCGGAAGCGGCACGCGCGCGCGGCGAGCGTCCCGAATGGCTCATACAGGTGACCAACGATGCCTGGTTCGGCGAAATCTCCGGCCCGTATCAGCATCTCGCCCAGGCGAGGGCGCGTGCGATCGAGCAGGGTCTGCCGCTCGCGCGGGCGGCGAACACCGGGATCTCGGCGATGGTCGGTCCGCGCGGAGAGATCGTCGCGGAGCTCGGCCTCGGCGAGCAGGGTTACCTCGATGCCCCGCTTCCGGGCACGTTTCCGAAGACTACATACGCCCGGACCGGCGACGGCCCGTCAGTCTTATTAATGGTTTCAATTTTCGTATTAACTGCTACAGTTTTTCGCGATGGAATTTTGAAGTCCCGCCACCGATAAGAATTTCCAGGGTGGTTTTGTCTCAGACCTAGCATGGCGCGGCCAAGTGGCGCTGGGGCAATGATTTTTTGGGGTGGTGAGTTGCCATTGACCGCGAATGAAATCGACAGGTATGTCGGGTCGAGGATGCGTATGCGCCGGGAAGCGCTGGGCGTCAGCCAGGGGCGCCTCGGCAGGCAGCTCGGGCTCACCTTCTCGCAGATCCAGAAGTACGAGAAGGGGTCGAACCGGATCGGCGCGGGCCGGCTCTATCAGATCGCCATGTTTCTCGACGTGTCGCTCGGGTTCTTCTTCGAGGGGCTCGAAGGCTCCGTCGGCGGTCTGGAGATCCGGCCGATCCATGACAAGGAGAGCGAACTCGTCGAGGCGTACCGCGCGATCCGCGCGGAGGAGACGCGGTCGTCGGTGCTCGCCCTCGTGCGGTCGCTGGCCGCGCAGCGCGCGGAGGGGCGCGCGGCCTCCGGCTGATTTTCGCGCATGCGAAGAGGTTCCCGACCGGCCGCCCGGCGCGGCGGGCGGGGCAACACCCGCCCGGGCGGCCCAGAGCCGGCGTGCGGGATCGCTCCGGCTTCTTTCGCGCCGCGTCATGTCGCCGCGCGAAGTCCGGCTTCCACCGTCCAAACCGCCGGGAAGAGCGCCGCGATCACGTCGCGACGATCACGCGGCCACGATCACGTCGGTGTGGCGCGGCGCGGTCGCGCGGCCGGTCACCGCATAGGTCGTTGACCTCGCTCCCCGCCGTGGCTTAGGTACGCTGCTGTTCGAACCGAGAAAGGTTTTGTTGCATGAGTAACCGCGGCGAATACATCTTTGCCTCCGAATCCGTGTCCGAAGGGCATCCCGACAAGGTTTGCGACCGCATCTCCGACGCGGTGCTGGATGCCTTCCTCGCCGTCGATCCCGAGGCGCGCGTCGCCTGCGAGACATTCGCCACCACCGACCGTGTCGTGGTCGGCGGCGAAGTGCGTGGGCCCGGCGACGTCCTGGCGCGGGTCGAGGATATCGTCCGCGACTGCGTGAAGGACATCGGCTACGAGCAGAAGGGTTTCCACTGGGCGACGCTGCAGGTGCACAACTACCTGCATGGCCAGTCCGAGCACATCGCCCAGGGCGTGGACGCGGGCGAGGACAAGGATGAGGGCGCCGGCGACCAGGGCATCATGTTCGGCTACGCGGTAGACGAGACGCCGGAACTGATGCCCGCGCCGATCCACTACGCCCATGCCATCCTCCGCCGGCTCGCCGCGGTCCGCAAGGACGGCACCGAGCCGCGCCTCGGCCCCGATGCGAAATCGCAGCTCTCGCTGCGCTACGAGGGCGGCAAGCCGGTCGAGGTGTCGAGCCTCGTGCTCTCGACCCAGCATCTCGACGAGGACATGACCTCGGCGGATGTGCGCGAGATGGTCGAGCCCTATATCCGCGAGGTCCTGCCCGAGGGCTGGCTGACCGACGCGACCGCCTGGCACGTGAACCCGACCGGTCGCTTCGTGATCGGCGGCCCCGACGGCGACGCCGGGCTGACGGGGCGCAAGATCATCGTCGACACCTATGGCGGCGCGGCCCCGCACGGCGGCGGCGCCTTCTCGGGCAAGGACCCGACCAAGGTGGACCGCTCGGCGGCCTATGCCGCGCGCTATCTGGCGAAGAACGTGGTCGCCGCCGGTCTGGCGAGCCGCTGCGTGATCCAGCTTTCCTATGCGATCGGCGTCGCGAAGCCGCTCTCGATCTACGCCGACACCTTCGGGACCGGGACGGTGCCGGAGGCCGCGATCGAGGCGGCGCTCTCGAATGTCATGGACCTGACGCCGCGTGGCATCCGGACGCAGCTCGGCCTCAACCGGCCGATCTACCAGCGGACCTCGGCCTATGGCCATTTCGGCCGCGCCGCGGATGCCGACGGCGGCTTCTCCTGGGAGCGGACCGACCTGACCGAGGCGCTCAGGAAAGCCGTCTGACAGCGGACCGGAGCGGCCGGTCGCCGCGCCATTTCGCGGGGAATCCGACCAGATGGATGAAATTCCTCCCGGCGCGGCCCGACCGCGCCGCGACTTTCACGGGCGGCGGCATGGCAAGGCGCTGCGCCCCAACCAGCGGCGGCATCTGGCCGAGCTTCTGCCGCGGATCGCCGTCCCGCTCGACCCGGCGCCGATCGATCTCGAAACGCTCTTCGGGGGGGCGCGGCCCGTCTGGCTCGAGATCGGCTTCGGCGGTGGCGAGCATCTCGTGCATCAGGCGCTGGAAAACCCCGGCGTCGGCCTGATCGGCTGCGAAGCCTTCGTGAACGGCGTCGCGATGGCGCTGAACCAGATCGAGGAAGCGGGGATCGAGCCGGCCGGCATCAAGCGCGCCGCCGATCGGCCCCTTGGTCCCGGCGCCGCGCCCAAGGGCAACGTCCGCCTGCACGCGGGCGACGCGCGGGATTTGCTCGACGCTCTGCCCGATGCCTGTCTCGCCAGGGTCTTCCTGCTCTATCCCGACCCCTGGCCGAAGGCGCGCCACGCGCGGCGCCGCTTCACCAGCGTCGAGAACCTGACGCTTCTCGCACGGGTGATGAAACCGGATGCCGAGCTTCGCGTGGCGACCGACATTCCCGACTACGTGGCGCACACCCGCGCGTCGATCGGCGCCGTCCCGGAACTCTTCGTCACCGCCGGGCGCGATGCCTCGCAACCCTGGCAGGACTGGTTCCGCACCCGCTACGAGGCGAAGGCGATCCGGGAAGGCCGGGAACCCGGCTACCTTACCTTCACGCGCCGCGCCTGATCGACGGGTATCACTCCGATCAGGATGTGTCCTGTGCGCCGCCGCGGCCCTGCGCGACCGCGCTCCGCTCAGAGGCTGGTCGTGATGCCTCCGTCGACGTAGAGCGTATGGCCGTTGACGAAGGATGACGCCTCGGCGGCGAGGAACACGGCGGCGCCGATCAGTTCGTCCACCTCGCCCCAGCGGCCCGCAGGAGTCCGGGTGGCGAGCCAGGCGCTGAACTCGGCGTTCTCGACCAGCGCCTGGTTGAGCGGCGTCCTGAAGTAGCCGGGCGCGATCGCATTGACCTGGAGGCCATGCCGTGCCCAGTCCGTCGCCATGCCGCGCGTCAGGTTTCGCACCGCGCCCTTGGCGGCCGTATAGGGGGCGATCCCCGGCCGGGCGAGTTCGCTCTGGACCGAGGCGATGTTGATGATCTTCCCGCGTCCGCGCCCGATCATGCCGCGCGCCACCGTCTGGCCGACATAGAAGAGGCTCGAGACATTGGTCTCGAGCAGCGCGCGCCAGCGGTCGAGCGGGAAGTCTTCCAGCGGTGCGCGGAACTGGATGCCGGCGTTGTTGACGAGGATGTCGATCGGGTCCCGCGCCTCCATCGCCGCCACGGCCTCCGCGATCGCGGCGGGGTCGGTCACGTCGAAGGCGGAGACCTCCGCCACGCGGCCCCCGGCGGCGATGGTCTCCGCCGCGAGCGCGAGCCGTTCGGGGTCCCGCCCGTTCAGGATAACCCGCGCGCCATGCGCGGCGAGCCCTTCGGCGAGGGCGAAGCCGATGCCCTGGCTCGACCCGGTGACAAGGGCGCGCCGTCCTGTCAGATCGAAAAGAGGAAATGTCATGGCCGTCTCCCTCGCACCGCCGCCGTCCCGGGGATTGTGCCGATCGGGCCGACGATGTCGACGCCAATGTCCGGGCGGAGGGCGCGAATGTCATGGGAAGGGGAAGCGTGGATCGTTTAGCCAATCGCGGCCCCGCCCGGAACCCGGCCGGGGGGCTTTCGGTTTGGATCTCGTCGAGCAGCGGCGCGGCGCCGCGTTCACAGCCAAGGAGCATCGACCATGAAGATCTCGGATCTGTTTTCCAGCCTGGCGCGCAACGCTCAGGAATTCGAGAAGCGCGTCGCGGAATGGCAGGAGGACCTCAGCAACCGCGGCGACGAGATGATGGAGAGCGCCAGGAAGTGGCGTCAGTCGGCCGAGGAGCGCCAGAAGGCGCTGGACGAGCAGATCAAGGGATATTTCAACGACGCGAACGAACAGGTGAAGGCGCAGTGGGACAAGGCCAAGACCGAATGGGACGCGGAGGTCGCCAAGATCAAGGCGAAGGGTGAGGAGATGCGCCAGGCGGCGCAGAACATGCATCAGGAGGATGTCGCCGACTGGGCCGAGGCCTACGCGGCGAACATGGTCGCCTATGCCGGGCAGGTGCAGGAGGAGGCCAGCAAGGCCGTCGCCGCCGCCACCGAGGCGCGCGCCAAGGCCGAGGCGAACACGGCCGGGTCGAGCGGGACCGGGACGGGAAAGGCTTGATCGGCAAGGCTTGAACCACGCGGGTTCCGGCGGGCGCGCGGGCGGCGGCGCCCGAACATAAGGCGCGCCCAGCCAAACTCCGCGTCGTCGGGCTACTTGGGCCGTTGTGGATGATCCCTCCCCGATGGACAGGGGCGCGCGGCATCGCGTAAACGGGGCTCCGGTTCCGAAGGCTGGAGGACAATCCGCGATGGCCGGTCATGGCGTGCCCGCTCCGATGCGATCAACGAAATCCGGTCCGCTCACCGGCACGGCGGAGATCCCGGGCGACAAGTCGATCTCCCACCGCGCGCTGATCCTCGGCGCGCTCAGCGTCGGCGAGACGCGAATCACGGGACTCCTCGAAGGCGAGGACGTGCTCGATACCGGCCGCGCGATGGCGGCCTTCGGCGCGACGGTGGAGCGGCTGGGCGAGGGCGAGTGGCGCGTCGCGGGCGTCGGTGTCGGCGGGTTCCGCGAGCCGGAGGACGTGATCGACTGCGGCAATTCCGGCACCGGTGTCCGGCTCATCATGGGCGCGGTCGCGACCTCGGACCTGACCGCGGTCTTCACCGGCGACGCCTCGCTCCGCTCGCGGCCGATGGGCCGGGTGACGGAGCCGCTCGCGCTTTTCGGCGCCACCGCGACGGGCCGGCGCGGCGGGCGGCTGCCGCTGGCGCTGACCGGCGCGGCGAACCCGCTCCCCGTCACCTACAGGAGCCCGGTTCCCTCGGCGCAGGTCAAATCCGCGGTGCTGTTCGCCGGGCTGAACGCGCCGGGCATCACCACGCTGATCGAGCGCGAGGCGACGCGGGATCATACCGAGCGAATGCTGACCGGCTTCGGCGCCGAGGTGACGACCGAGATCACCGAGGAGGGGCGCGTCATCACCCTGCGCGGCCAGCCGGAACTGCGCCCCCAGGCCATCGCCGTTCCGCGCGATCCGTCGAGCGCGGCCTTCCCGGTCGCCGCCGCGCTGCTCGCGGAAGGCTCGGAGGTTCTGGTGCCCGGCATCGGTCTCAACCCGACGCGCGCGGGCTTCTACGATACCATGGTCGAGATGGGCGCCGACATCGCCTTCGAGAACCGCCGCGACGAGGGGGGCGAGCCCGCCGCCGATCTCAGGGTGCGCTACGGGGTGCTGAAGGGCGTGGAGGTGCCGCCGGAACGCGCCGCCTCGATGATTGACGAATATCCGATCCTGGCGGCGCTCGCCGCGACCGCGGAGGGCAGGACGGTGATGCGCGGTGTCAAGGAACTCCGCGTGAAGGAGAGCGACCGGCTCGATGCGATGGCGCGCGGGCTGGAAGCCTGCGGCGTCAGGATCGAGGAGGGGCCGGATTTCCTGATCGTGCACGGCATGGGCGCCGATGGCGTGCCGGGTGGTGCCACGGTGGAAAGCCGGCTCGACCACCGGATCGCAATGGCCTTCCTCTGCCTCGGCCTCGCGACCAGGGCGCCGGTCACGGTGGACGACGCCGGCCCCATCGCGACGAGCTTCCCGAATTTCGTGCCGCTGATGCGCGGGCTCGGCGCGGAGATCGGCTGATGGCGATCGGAGGATGCCTTTGCGGCGCGGTCCGGTATCGGGTCGATGGCCTGCTCGCCGATCTGGCCGCCTGCCATTGCACCCACCTGTGCCGCCGGGCGAGCGGGCATCCCCTCGCCGCTGCCCCCGCGCGCCCGGTGGATCTGACGGTCGAGGGCGCGGTCGCCTGGTACGAATCGACCCCCGGCGAGATCCGGCGCGGCTTCTGTCCCACCCGCGCCTCGCAGCTTCTATGGGATCGAATTGGCGCGGAGACGATCGACGGCGAGGCCGGGCTCCGGCTTCGCGAACACATCTTCGTGGCGGACAAGGGCGATTATTGCGACATCGCTGATGCTCTGCCCCAGCGCCCGGGAGGACGGAATTGATCTTCACGGTTGCGATCGACGGGCCGGCGGCGGCGGGGAAGGGCACGATCGGCCGCGCGGTGGCGCGGGAGCTCGGCTTCGCCCATCTCGATACCGGGCTGCTCTACCGCGCGGTCGGCACGCGGGCGCTGCATGACGGGAACGGCGTGATCGATCCCGTCTGGGCGGCGGAGATCGCGCGCCAGCTCGATCCGGCGGATCTCGAAAGCCCCGATCTCCGGAGCGGCCGGGCGGGGCTCGCGGCGTCGAAGGTCGCGGCGCTGCCAGACGTGAGGACGGCGCTGCTCGATTTCCAGAAGCGCTTCGCGCGGCGCGATGGGGGCGCGGTGCTCGACGGCCGCGACATCGGCACGGTGATCTGCCCGGAAGCGGAGGCGAAACTCTTCGTCACCGCCTCGGACGAGGTGCGGGCCGCGCGGCGACATGCCGAACTTGGCACCGGCACGGTCGACTCCGTCCTCGCCGACCTGCGCGCGCGCGATGCCCGCGACGCGGGGCGCGACGTGGCTCCGCTGCGCGCCGCGGCCGACGCCTTCTTGCTCGACACCTCCGATAAGACTATATCGGAAGGCGTGGCCGAGGCGATCGGCTACGTCAGGGATCGCATTTTCGCGGGTAGGGGTTGACCCACGCCCGTTTTTGGTCTTTGAGCGCCCATCAACTTTTCGAAAGACCGGTGGACTCAACCGCCCGGCCAGTAACTCTCAAACGGAGAACTTGATGTCGTCGACTGCGACAATGGAAGATTTCGAAGCCCTGCTCAACGAAAGCTTTGAGCTGGAAACCCCCGACGAGGGTAGCGTCGTCAAGGGCACCGTCCTCGCGATCGAAGCGGGACAGGCCATCATCGACATCGGCTACAAGATGGAAGGCCGGGTCGATCTCAAGGAATTCACCCCGCCCGGCAAGGCGCCCGAGCTCACCGTGGGCGACACCGTCGAGGTATATCTCGACCGCGTCGAGAACGCCCGGGGCGAGGCCGTGCTCAGCCGCGAGAAGGCCCGCCGCGAAGAGGCCTGGGACCGTCTCGAGAAGGCCGCCGCCAAGGAAGAGCGGGTCGAGGGCCAGATCTTCGGCCGCGTGAAGGGTGGCTTCACCGTCGATCTCGGCGGCGCCGTGGCCTTCCTGCCCGGCTCCCAGGTCGATGTGCGCCCCGTCCGCGACGCGGGTCCGCTCATGCACATGAACCAGCCGTTCCAGATCCTGAAGATGGATCGCCGGCGCGGCAACATCGTCGTCTCCCGCCGCGCGGTTCTCGAGGAATCCCGCGCCGAGCAGCGCGCCGAGATCGTCGCGCGGCTGCGTGAGGGCGAGGTCGTCGACGGCGTGGTCAAGAACATCACCGAATACGGCGCCTTCGTCGATCTCGGCGGTGTGGACGGCCTGCTGCACGTCACCGACATGGCCTGGCGCCGCGTGAACCACCCCTCGGAGATCCTGTCGATCGGCGAGACCGTCAAGGTCCAGGTCATCAAGATCAACAAGGAGACGCAGCGCATCAGCCTCGGCATGAAGCAGCTGCTCGCCGATCCGTGGGATACGGTCGAGGACAAGTTCCCGATCGGCTCGCGCCATCTCGGCCGCGTCACCAACATCACCGACTACGGCGCCTTCGTGGAGCTGGAGCCGGGGGTCGAGGGTCTCGTGCACGTCTCCGAGATGTCCTGGACGAAGAAGAACGTCCATCCGGGCAAGATCGTCTCCACCTCCCAGGAGGTCGAGGTTCTCGTGCTCGAGATCGACACCCAGAAGCGCCGCGTCTCGCTCGGTCTCAAGCAGACCCAGGGCAACCCGTGGGAGAACTTCGCCGCGACCCATCCGAACGGCACCGAGGTCGAAGGCGAGATCAAGAACATCACCGAATTCGGTCTGTTCATCGGTCTCGACGGCGATATCGACGGTATGGTCCATCTCTCGGATCTCGACTGGAACCGGTCGGGCGAGGATGCGATCCAGGACTACCACAAGGGCGATGTCGTCCGCGCGGTAGTGACCGACGTCGACATCGACAAGGAGCGGATCTCGCTCTCGATCAAGGCGCTCGGCGGCGATCCCTTCGTCGAGGCGACCTCGGGCGTCAAGCGGGGCGATGTCGTCACCGTGAACGTCACCGCGATCGAGGACGGCGGCATCGAGGTCGAATACGACGGGATGAAGTCCTTCATCCGCCGCTCCGACCTCAGCCGCGACCGTTCCGAGCAGCGGCCCGAGCGTTTCACCAAGGGCGACAAGGTCGATGCGCGCATCACCAACATCGACAAGGGCAGCCGCCGGCTCGGCCTGTCGATCAAGGCGCGCGAGATCGCCGAGGAGAAGGAAGCCGTGGAGCAGTACGGGTCGTCCGACTCGGGCGCCTCGCTCGGCGATATCCTCGGCGCGGCCCTGAAGCGCAGGGACAATGCCTGACGGAATGGACCCGATCACCCGGGATTTCTACGAGGAACGGCGCCGTAAATGGCGCCGTTCCGCGTTCTGGCGCGGGTTTCTCGTCGCGGCGATGCTGGCGCTCATCCTCGGGGTCCTGGCCCTGGGTTCGGTCGATCTGCCGGGCGAGCGGATCGCGCGCTTCGACGTGACCGGGATGATCCTCGACGACGCCGAGCGCGACGAGACCCTGAAGGAAATCGCCGAGGATGACGCGACGCGGGCGCTCATCCTGCGGATCAACTCGCCCGGCGGCACCACCGCGGGGTCGGAGGCGCTTTACGCCTCGGTCCGGGAGATCGCCGAGACGAAACCGGTGGTCGCCGTGATGACCGAGCTCGCCGCCTCCGGCGGCTATGTCGCGGCGATGTCGGCGGATCACATCGTGGCCCGGGGGAATACGCTCACGGGTTCGATCGGCGTGATCATGGAATACCCGACCTTCACCGACCTGATGTCGCGGGTCGGCATCGGCTACGAGACGGTACGCTCCTCCGAACTGAAGGCCGAGCCCTCGCCCTTCCGCGAAGGCAATCCCGCGGCGCGCGCGGCCGAGGCGGCGATGGTCGAGGAAAGTTTCCAGTGGTTCCGCAGCCTTGTCGGCGAGCGGCGCGGGCTCGCGGGCAACGCGCTCGACGCCGTGGCGACCGGCGGCGTCTTCACCGGCCGCGTCGCGCTCGAGAACGGGCTCGTAGATGAACTGGGTGGAGAGCCCGAGGCGCTCGCATGGCTCGAATCGCGCGAGACGGGGCTGGGCGATCTTCCCGTCGAGCCGGTGGAAGTGGTCCGCGACGAGCCGCTCGTGAGCCGCTGGCTGGGCCTCGCGGGCGCAAGCGGCGGGATTCTTGAGGAAATATCGGCTCGAACCGGTGTGAAGCTCTATTCCCTCATCCGCTGATTCCTGCCACTATGCCAGCGATGGGGGAATTCGGTGCCACGCATTTTTCCTCGGCATGGCTCGGGCCGCCGGCGAATGGGATGGGGTCATGATAAAGTCAGAGCTGATCCAGAAGATCGCAGAGGAGAATCCGCACCTTTTTCAGCGCGATGTCGAGCGGATCGTCAGCACGATCTTCGACGAGATCATCGAGGCTATGGCCAACGGAAACCGCGTCGAACTGCGCGGTTTCGGCGCCTTCTCGGTCAAGAAGCGCGATGCGCGTCAGGGCCGCAATCCGCGCACCGGCGACGCGGTCGATGTCGAGGAGAAGCACGTTCCTTTCTTCAAGACCGGCAAGCTGTTGCGCGATCGGCTCAATCAGGAATAGATAGACCTCCGCAACTTCGGGAGTTCCCATGCGCACGGTGAAGATCATCCTCCTCGCGCTGATCCTCGTGGTCATCGTCGTCCTCTCGCTGGCGAACCGCGAGATCGTCACGCTGAACCTGCTGCCCGAGGGCCTGGCCTCGCTGATGCCGGTCTCGATTCAGGTGCCGCTCTTCCTGGTCAGCCTGGTTTCGATCCTGGTCGGCATGATCATCGGCTACCTCCTCGAATGGCTGCGGGAGCACAAGCACCGCCGCCGTGCCTCGGAGAAGGCCCGCGAGGCCGCGCGTCTCGAACGCGAGATGCGTCAGCTGCGCCAGTCCACGGGCAAGCCGGAGGACGAAGTGCTGGCCCTCGTCAGCAACTGAGCGGTTCCCGTGCGCGTCAAGATCTGCGGGCTCCGGTCACGCGCCGAGGTGAAGGCGGCGGTGGCGGCTGGGGCCAGTTACGGCGGGTTGGTGTTCTTCCCGCGCTCCCC
Source organism: Amaricoccus sp. W119 (assembly GCF_047275745.1). Taxonomy (NCBI): domain Bacteria; kingdom Pseudomonadati; phylum Pseudomonadota; class Alphaproteobacteria; order Rhodobacterales; family Paracoccaceae; genus Amaricoccus; species Amaricoccus sp. W119. Next base: position 78,732 of record NZ_JBKQWU010000009.1, read on the forward strand.
CCGGCATTTGCCGCTAGGCGATGCGCGCTGGATCGCCCAGGCGATGCCGGACGGCTTCCTCCGCGTCGCGCTGACGGTGAACGCCGCCGATGAGGAGCTCGACCGCATCGTCGAGGCGATCCCGCTCGACATGCTCCAGCTTCATGGCGCCGAGCCGCCGGATCGGGTCGCTGATATCCGCGAGCGCTATGGCCTACCGGTGATGAAGGCGATCGGTGTCGCCGAGGAGCAGGATCTCGCCGTCCTGCCCGAATACAGCCGCGTCGCGGACCAGATCCTCATCGACGCCAGACCACCGCGCGGCGCGGCGCTTCCCGGAGGCAACGGGCTCAGCTTCGACTGGCGGTTGCTGTCCGGCAAGCGCTGGGGCGTGCCCTGGATGCTGGCGGGCGGGCTCACGGCCTCGAACGTCGCCGAGGCGATCCTGACGACGGGCGCGACGCAGGTCGATGTCTCCTCGGGCGTCGAGGTCGCGCCGGGATACAAGGACCCGCGCCTCATCGCCGCCTTCACCGCCGCCGCGCTCGCCGCCGGCGGTAGGGGGCCGCGTGGATCGGCTCTGGACGGTTCCGGCGTCGCCGTTTAGGAAAACCCGCACCCTTCGAGCGGAGCCCGATCCCCATGCAAGACGCCCCCCGGTCCAATTCCTTCCGCGCTGGCCCGGACGAGCGCGGCCGTTTCGGTGATTTCGGCGGCCGTTTCGTCTCCGAGACGCTGATGCCGCTGATCCTCGATCTGGAGGCGGAATACGAGAGGGCGAAGACCGACGCCGATTTCTGGGCCGAGATGGACGACCTCTGGAAGCACTACGTCGGCCGCCCCTCGCCGCTCTATTTCGCCGAACGGCTGACGGAGCGTCTCGGGGGCGCGAAGATCTATCTCAAGCGCGACGAGCTCAATCACACCGGCGCGCACAAGATCAACAACGTGCTGGGCCAGATCCTGCTCGCGCGCCGCATGGGCAAGACCCGGATCATCGCCGAGACCGGCGCGGGGCAGCATGGCGTGGCGACCGCCACGGTCTGCGCGCGGTTCGGGCTGAAGTGCATCGTCTTCATGGGCGCGACCGATGTCGAGCGGCAGAAGCCGAACGTCTTCCGCATGCGCCTGCTCGGAGCCGAGGTGGTGCCGGTGACCTCCGGCCGCGGCACGCTCAAGGATGCGATGAACGAGGCGCTGCGCGACTGGGTGACCAATGTCCGCGATACGTTCTACTGCATCGGCACGGTGGCGGGTCCGCATCCCTATCCGGCGATGGTGCGTGATTTCCAGGCGATCATCGGCAAGGAGGCCCGCGAGCAGATCCAGGAGCGCGAGGGCCGGCTGCCCGACACGCTCGTCGCCTGCATCGGCGGCGGCTCGAATGCCATGGGGCTGTTCCATCCGTTCCTCGACGACGAGGGCGTGCGGATCATCGGTGTCGAGGCCGGCGGCCATGGCGTCGACGAACGGATGGAGCACGCGGCCTCGCTGACCGGCGGGCGTCCGGGCGTGCTGCACGGCAATCGGACCTATCTGCTGCAGGACGAGGACGGCCAGATCATCGAGGGACATTCGATCTCGGCGGGGCTCGACTATCCCGGGATCGGTCCCGAGCACGCCTGGCTGCATGACATCGGCCGCGTCGAATACGTGAGCGTGACCGACAAGGAGGCGCTGGAGGCCTTCCAGCTCTCCTGCGTGACGGAAGGGATCATTCCCGCGCTCGAACCCGCGCACGCGCTCGCGCATGTGGCCAAGATCGCGCCCGGCCTGCCCGGCGACCATCTCATCGTGATGAACATGTGCGGCCGGGGCGACAAGGACATCTTCACCGTCGCGGACGCGCTCGGCACCGCGATCTGAGGCTTTCCCGGTCAGGGAGGCGCGAAACGGAGGCCCATGGCCCCCGTTTCCCCTTGCGCCGCGCCGCGCGCCGCGATAGGGAGTGCGCCCTGCGCGGCGCCGGTGGGGCGCCCTGCGCGAGAGAGAGCACGTTACGGTATGGAAAACTACGAGATCGGGGACCTGGTGGTCCTCACGGCCGGGTCGATGCGCATGGCGGTCGAAGCGGTCGAGGGCGACAAGGTCGCCTGCGTCTGGTGCCACGAAGGCAAGATCGGTCGCGACAGCTTCGACCCCCGGCTGCTGAAGAAATGGGAATTTCGCGAGGACGAGCGTCCGTCCGGCCCGCGCCCGGGGCATGGCAAGCCCTTCCGCGGCGACAAGGAGGGCGGTGGCCGTCCGTTCGGCGGCCGCGACCGCGATGACAGGCCGCGCGGCAAGCCCGGCTGGGACGGCAAGCCGCGCGAGAAGAAGTACTTCCGCAAGGACGGCTGACAAATCCGGCTGAGAAGCGTTCGGGGGCGCCGCGAGGCGCCCTTTTCGATTCGACGCTACCGGAAGCGCTCGGCGAGGCGGCGGAGCGCGTCCATCGGCCCTTCGGCCTCGCTCCCCGGCTCCTCCGCGGGCTTCGCCAGTGCGGGCGCCGCGGCCTCCCGAGGTTCTGCCCGCGGCTTCGGCGGTGCGATCCGCGCCGCCACGGCGTTCAGGAACCGCGCCCCGTCCGAGACCAGCGACGGCGCCTCCGCCGCCACCGCGGCCAGCAGCGGATCGAGCCAGGCCTCGTCAGCCTTGGCGAAATCGCCGAGCACGTAATTGCTGACCAGCCGCTTGTCGCCCGGATGCCCGATCCCCATCCGGAGCCGCTGGAACGCCGGCCCGAGATGCGCGTCGATCGAGCGCAGCCCGTTGTGCCCCGCGTGGCCGCCGCCGGTCTTGAACCGCAGCTTGCCCGGCGCGAGGTCGAGCTCGTCATGGAGCACGATCACATCGGCCGGCGTCAGCTTGTAGAAGGTCATCGCCGCCCGGACGCTGTCGCCCGAGAGGTTCATGAAGGTCCCGGGCTTCAGCAGCAGCGCCTTCTCGTCCCCGAGCCTGCCCTCGGCGACGAGACCCTGAAACTTCGACCGCCAGGGGCCGAAACCCCGCGCCTCCGCGATCGCCTCGACCGCGAGAAAGCCGATGTTGTGCCGGTTGCGCGCGTATTGCGCGCCCGGATTGCCGAGCCCCACGATCAGTTTCATCGCCCCTCCGGCCCAAACACGAACGCGCCGCGAAATCTCCGCGGCGCGTCGCTGCTTCTCTCGATCGGCGCGGGAAACCGCCATCTCTCGCGCGTCTCCCGAGCCCGGTGATCAGGCCTCTTCCGCGCCTTCTTCCTCGCCATCCGCCTCGGCCTCGGCTGAGCGCAGGCCCGAAGGCGCCTGGATGTTGGCGATGACGAAATCGCGGTCGGTGATCGTCGGCCGCGTCCCGGCCGGGAGCTTCACGTCCGAGATGTGGATATGCGCGTTGATCTGCAGCCCTTCGAGATCGACGACCAGCTGCTCCGGGATCTTGCCCGCGGTCACCATGAGCTCGACCTCGTTGCGCACGATCGTGAGCACGCCGCCGCGCTTGATGCCCGGGCATTTCTCGCGGTTGATGAACTCGACCGGGATGTAGAGGTTGATCCGGCTGCGGTCGGAGAGGCGCAGGAAATCGACATGCGTCGGCAGATCCTTCACCACGTCGCGCTGCACGGCGCGGCAGATGACCTTGTTGTCCTTGCCGTCGACCTTGACGTTCAGCAGCGTCGACAGGAACTTGCCCTGCTTCAGCGACTTCAGAAGCTCGTTGAACTTCACGTTGATCGGCTGCGGGTCCTTGCCGCCGCCGTAGATCACTCCGGGAACAAGTCCCTCGCGACGCGCGGTGCGGGCGGCCCCCTTGCCGACCCCTTCGCGCGTCACGGCTTCGAGAACCGGTGTCTCAGCCATGTCTAGCTCCTACAAATGGCAGTGACGGCCTTCCTCCAAGGGTGTAAGGCCGCGAGCCGCGCGCATAGCCGATTCCGGGCGGGAAGGGAAGGGCGAATGGGCCGCCGGCTGTTCCCCCTGCCGGGTGCGCGCTCGATCCCGGGCGCTCCCGACACGTTTCATATGGGCATGAAGCCTATCGGGCAGGACAAGGGGCCCCGCCAACAGGCGGGGAGAAAAAGAGTCTCCGGCCAACGGGCCGTCATTGGCCTGCCGGAGGCAGGCCGGCCCTCCACCCACGGCGAGGCTCAGGAATGCGTGCCGGCCGCCAGTTCCTTCACGAAGCCCAGCACCGCCTCGGGGCTCTCGCCCTTGCCGATCCGGTCCACGATGGCGGAGCCGACGACCGCGCCGTCGGCGACGCCCGCGATCTCGCGCGCCGCCTCGGCGGTCTTGATCCCGAACCCGACGCAGACCGGAAGCTCCGTCCCGGCCTTGATCCGGCCGACCTCGGGGCCGACCATCTCCGCGTTGGCGCTGGCCGAGCCGGTGATCCCGGTGATCGAGACGTAATAGACGAAGCCCGAGGTGTTGCTCAGCACCTTCGGGAGCCGCTTGTCGTCCGTCGTCGGCGTCGCGAGGCGGATGAAGTTGATCCCGGCGGCCTGGGCGGGAAGGCAGAGCTCGTCGTCCTCCTCGGGAGGCAGGTCCACGACGATGAGCCCGTCCACGCCCGCCTCGACCGCTTCGCGAAGGAAGCTATCGACACCGCGGGAATAGATCGGGTTGTAGTAGCCCATGAGCACGATCGGCGTCTCCGTGTCGCCCTCGCGGAACTTCCGCACCATGCCAAGCGTGCGCTCCATCGTCTGGCCGCCCGCGAGCGCGCGCTGCCCCGCGAGCTGGATCGCCGGCCCATCGGCCATCGGATCGGTGAAGGGCATGCCAAGCTCGATCACATCGACGCCCGCCGCCGGCAGGCCGGCGAGGATCGCCTCGCAGGTCTCGGCATCGGGATCGCCCGCCATCACGAAGGTCACGAAGGCCTTGCGTCCCTCGGCCTTCAGTTTCGCGAAACGCGCCTCGATCCGTGTCATGCCGTCCTCCCCAGCCTTTCGCCTGTCAATGCCGCGCGGGGCGGCGAAACGCAATGGGCCCCGCCGTGACCAGCCCTGGCGGCGCCCTGGCCGCGCCTTGACGCTCACCCCCCGCGGGCCATAGATGCGCGCGAACCGGAGGGAGGCCGCGCCATGGGTTTCAGGACAGGGATCGTCGGATTGCCGAACGTCGGCAAGTCCACGCTCTTCAACGCGCTGACGCGGACCGCCGCGGCGCAGGCGGCGAACTTCCCCTTCTGCACCATCGAGCCGAATGTCGGCGAGGTCAGCGTGCCGGACGAGCGGCTGACGCGGCTGGCCGAGATCGCGAAATCGAAGCAAGTGATCCCGACGCGGATGACCTTCGTCGATATCGCGGGTCTCGTTCGGGGCGCCTCGAAGGGGGAGGGGCTCGGCAACCAGTTCCTCGCCAATATCCGCGAATGCGACGCGATCGCCCATGTGCTGCGCTGTTTCGACGGCGGCGATGTCACCCATGTCGAGGGCAAGGTCGATCCGGTCGCGGACGCCGAGACGGTCGAGACGGAACTCATGCTCGCCGATCTCGAAAGCGTCGAGAAGCGGCTCGCGGGGCTGCAGCGCAAGCTGAAGGGCGGCGACAAGGAGGCGGCCGACCAGGCGCGGCTCCTTGAAGCGGCGAAAGTGGTGCTCGAGGATGGCAGGCCCGCGCGGGCGGTCGAGGTCTCCGCCGAGGACGCGCGCACCTGGCGGCTCCTGCAGCTTCTGACCGCGAAGCCGGTGCTCTACGTCTGCAACGTCGACGAGGAGCACGCGGCGGAGGGGAACGCGCATTCGGAGGCGGTCGCGAGGATGGCGGCGGAGCAGGGCGCGGCCTCGGTCGTGATCTCGGCCGCGATCGAGGAGGAGATCGCCCAGCTCGACGATACGGAGCGGGAAGAGTTCCTCGAGTCGCTCGGGCTGCACGAGGCCGGGCTCGACCGGCTCATCAAGGCGGGCTACGCGCTGCTCGGCCTCAGGACCTATTTCACCGCCGGTCCCAAGGAGGCCCGCGCCTGGACGATCCCGGCGGGCGCGACCGCGCCGCAGGCGGCGGGTGTGATCCATGGCGATTTCGAACGCGGCTTCATCCGGGCGGAGACCATCGCCTACGACGATTACGTGGCGCTCGGCGGCGAGCATGGCGCGAAGGAGGCGGGCAAGATGCGCGCCGAGGGCAAGGGCTACCAGGTCGCCGACGGCGATGTGCTGCATTTCCTCTTCAACGCCTGATGGCGGCGGGCCCCAATGACGGGTAGCCCGACGACGGGCAGCCCGGCGCCGGGCAGCCGGACGCCGGAGAGCCGACCGCGGGGAAGCCTGACGCTCGTCCTGGGCGGCGCGCGGTCCGGCAAGAGCCGCCACGCCGAGGCGCTGATCGCCGCGCATCCGGCCCCCTGGCACTATATCGCCACCGCCGAGGCGCTCGACGCCGAGATGGCGGCGCGGATCGCCGAGCATCGCGACCGGCGCGACGCGCGCTGGATCACGCATGAGGCGCCGCGCGATCTCGCGGGCGCGCTCATCGCGATCCCGGATGGCGCGCCGGTCCTGATCGACTGCCTGACGCTCTGGCTCTCGAACCTCATTCTCGCCGATGCTTCACTCGAAGTGGAGACCGCGCGCCTCGCGGAGATTCTCGCCATGTCTCGCGGGCCCTGGGTCGCGGTCGCGAACGAGGTGGGGCTCGGCATCGTGCCCGACAACGCGTTGGCGCGGCGGTTCCGCGACGCGGCCGGGGTACTGAACCAGCGTCTCGCCGCGGGGGCGGAGCGGGTGGTGCTCTGCGTGGCGGGTATTCCGATGACCGTGCGGTGAGAGCGCGTCGGCGAAGGGCGGACCGAAACCCGCCCTTCGCCGGAACCTGGGCGAGACGCCCCGGGGACGGCGGACCAAGATCCGGCTTACGCCGCCTTGCGTTCGCCGGGAAGCTTCGCGGCGCGCAGCCGGAGCGCGTTCACGATCACCGAGACCGAGGAGAGGCTCATCGCCGCCGCCGCGAACATCGGCGACAGGAGATGCCCGGTGACGGGATAGAGCAGCCCGGCCGCGATCGGCACGCCGATCCCGTTATAGACGAGGGCGAAGAACAGGTTCTGGCGGATGTTGCGCATCGTCGCCTCCGCGAGCCCGCGGGCGCGCGCGATCCCGGCCATGTCGCCCTTCACCAGCGTGATCCCCGCGCTCTCGATCGCGATATCGGCGCCGGTTCCCATCGCGATCCCGACATCCGCCGCCGCGAGCGCGGGCGCGTCGTTCACGCCGTCACCCGCCATCGCGACCCGCGCGCCCCTGGCGTGGAGTTCGGCGACGAGATCGGCCTTGTCCTTCGGGGTGAGCCCGGCGCGGGTCTCGTCCACCCCGACCCGCCGGGCGACTGCCGCCGCCGTGCGCTCGTTGTCGCCGGTCGCCATTATGACCCGGAGACCGAGACCGCGCAGGGTCCTGACCGACTCGATCGCATTGGCCTTCAGCGGATCGGCGATCGCGAGCGCGCCGAGGAACCGGTCATCGGCCGCGACGAAGACGACCGTTTCGCCCTCGTCACGCCGGCTCCGCGCCGCAGCGGCGCTCGCGTCGGTCGAGATCCCGGCCTCGGCCAGCAGCTTCTCGTTACCCACGCGGATCGTCCGGCCCTCGACCGTGCCGAGCGCGCCCGCGCCGGTCACCGAGTCGAAGTCCTGGACGGGGAGGAGTGCCACGCCACGCTCCTCCGCGCCCGCGACGATCGCCTCGCCGAGCGGATGCTCGGAGGCGCGTTCGAGGCTCGCCGTCCAGCCAAGCAGGTCGTCCTCGCTCACGCCCTCCGCCGGGAAGACGCCGGTCAGCCGGGGCTTGCCTTCCGTCAGCGTGCCGGTCTTGTCGATGACGAGCGTATCGACCTTGGCGAAGGTTTCGAGCGCGGCCGCGTCGCGGATCAACACGCCCGCCTTCGCGCCCCGGCCCATCGCCGTCATGACCGACATCGGCGTCGCGAGCCCGAGGGCGCAGGGGCAGGCGATGATGAGAACCGAGATCGCCGCGACGAGCGCGTAGGCGAGGGCGGGCGACGGCCCGAAGATCGCCCAGCCGATGAAGGCCAGCACCGCGACCGCGATCACCGCGGGCACGAACCAGCGCGCGACCTGATCGGCGACGGCCTGGATCGGCGCGCGGGAGCGCTGCGATTTCGCGACCATGGCGATGATCTGCGCCAGCACCGTATCCGCGCCGACCTTCCGCGCCTCGATGACGAGCCCGCCCTTGCCGTTCAGCGTGCCGCCGGTGACCGCGTCGCCCGCGGTCTTCTCGACCGGGACCGGCTCGCCCGTCAGCATGCTCTCGTCGATGGCCGAGCGGCCCTCGGTCACCTCGCCATCGACGGGGATCTTCTCGCCCGGCCGCACGCGGAGCCGGTCGCCCGCCTTCACCTGGTCGAGCGAGACATCCTCCTCGCGCCCGTCGGCGCCGATGCGCCGCGCGGTTTTCGGCGAGAGGTCCATGAGTTCGCGGATCGCCGAGCCGGTGCGGTCGCGCGCGCCGAGCTCGAGGATCTGGCCGAGCAGCACCAGCACGATGATGACGGCCGCGGCCTCGAAGTAGCGGCCGACGCCGCCGGTATGGTCGCGGAAACCCTCGGGGAACAGCCCCGGCGCCACCACGGCGACCAGGCTGAAGAGATAGGCGGCGGTGACGCCGAGCGCGATCAGGCTGAACATGTTGAGCCGCCAGGTCCGGAACGAGGTCCAGCCACGCTCCAGGAACGGCTTGCCGGACCAGAGCACCACCGGCGTCGCGAGCGCGAGTTCGGCCCAGCCGCGCCAGGCGCCGTGCTCGGAGCCAAGCCCGATCATCGGCCCCATCGCGATCGCGACGAGCGGGATCGTCAGGCCCGCGCCGATGGCGAACCGGTGCTTGAAGTCGATGAGCTCCGGGTTCGGACCCGCCTCGCCCGGCTGAACCTCCTTGGGTTCCAGCGCCATGCCGCAGATCGGGCAGGTGCCGGGGCCGACCTGCTCGATCTCGGGGTCCATCGGGCAGGTGTAGATCGTGCCCTCCGGCATCGGCTCGGGCGGCGCTTTCGGTCCGAGGTAGCGGGAAGGATCGGCCTCGAACTTCCCCCGGCAGCCGTTGGAGCAGAAATAGACCTTCTCGTTCTCGTGCCGGATCATGTGCCGCGCGGTGGCGCGGTCGACACTCATGCCGCAGACCGGATCGGTCGCCGTCAGGTAGGCGCCCGGATCGGCGGTGAACTTGTCGGCGCAACCCTGATGGCAGAAGTGGAAGGTCCGGCCGTCATGCTCCACGCGCGGCTTGCCCGCGGCCGGATCGACATCCATGCCGCAGACCGGATCACGGGTTTTTTCCATCGTCATGACGTTTTCGGACATTTTGCCCTCCTCAGCAGCTCTCGCCGTCCTTATATGCTCCTTCCAGTGACTGGAAGGTCAAGCCGCGAAGGGAAAGATTCATGAACATCGGAGAAGTGGCCGAACGCAGTGGCCTGCCGACCAAGACCATCCGCTATTACGAGGAGATCGGCCTCGTCCGCCCGAAGCGCGGGACGAATGGCTATCGCCGCTTCGGACCGGGCGAGATGGAACGGCTGAGCTTCATCGGCCGCGCCCGCTCGCTCGGCTTCACGATCGAGGAATGCCGCGCGCTGCTCGGGCTGCGCGAGGATGGCGAGCGCGCCAGCGCGGATGTGAAGGCGCTGACGGAGGAGCATATCGGGCGGATCGATCAGAAGATCGCGGAACTCGTCGCCATGCGCGCGACGCTCGAGGATCTGGTGCGCCGCTGCCACGGCGACAGGAACCCGGACTGCCCGATCCTCGACCGCCTCGCCGGGGAGGACCATGCGGAGACGGAGCGTTCCGGGACGGATGGCGAGGGCTCGCCTCGCTTGACTTGAGGGCGTGGCCTCGGTCACAGAAGGCCCCTCCGCCCCCAAATCCTCCGACCTGCGAGACCAGAGCCATGAAGACGATTTCCGCTGAGCCGCCGATCGGGGAGGTCACGTGAGCGCGGCCCCGGCACCCGCGCCCGCCGCCACGGAGGCGCGGATCACCCGCGGCATCGCAACCGAGATCGGTGCGCGCCCCGATCAGGTCACAGCCGCCGTCGCGCTGCTCGACGGTGGCGCGACGGTGCCCTTCGTCGCCCGCTACCGCAAGGAGGCGACCGGCGGGCTCGACGACACGCAGCTTCGCAACCTCGCCGAGCGGCTCGGCTATCTGCGCGAGCTCGAGTCGCGGCGCGCGACGATCCTCGCCTCGATCGGTGAGCAGGGGAAGCTGACGCCGGAACTGGAGAGCAAGATCGCCGGGGCCGAGACCAAGGCGGTGCTCGAAGACCTCTATCTGCCGTACAAGCCGAAGCGGCGGACGCGGGCGATGATCGCGCGGGAGAAGGGGCTAGGGCCGCTCGCCGAGGCGATCCTCGCCGATCGCGGAACCGCGCCCCAAGTGCTCGCGGAAGCCTATGTCACCGCGGAGGTCGCCGATGTGAAGGAGGCGCTCGCCGGTGCGCGCGACATCCTGACCGAAGGGCTGAGCGAGGACGCGGGCCTGCTCGGGCGGCTGCGCCAGTATCTGGAGGCCGAGGCGGTGGTTTCGGCGAAGGTTGTCGCCGGGCAGGAGGAGAAGGGGGCGAAGTTCTCGGACTATTTCGCGCATTCAGAGCCCTGGGCCAATGCCCCGAGCCACCGGGCGCTCGCGATGATGCGGGGCGCGAACGAGGGCGCGCTGACGCTCGACATCGGCCCCGACGCGGAGGCGGGTGTGCCCCGCGTCGAGACGATGGTCGCGAATGCGCTGGGCGTGAAGTCGGGGAGCGCGCCGGGCGATCTCTGGCTCGGCGAGGTCGCGCGCTGGGCCTGGCGGACGCGGCTCTCGGTGACGATGATGCTCGATCTGATGGGAAGCCTTCGCGACCGGGCGCAGGAGGAGGCGATCCGCGTCTTCGCCCGTAACCTGAAGGATCTGCTGCTCGCAGCGCCCGCGGGTCCGCGGGCGACGATGGGGCTTGACCCGGGCGTGCGGACCGGGGTCAAGGTCGCGGTCCTCGATGCGACGGGCAAGGTGCTCGCGACCGACACGGTCTATCCGTTCCAGCCGAGAAACGACCTGCGCGGCGCGCAGGCGACGCTCGCCCGGCTGATCCGCGCCCATGGCGTCGAGCTTGTCGCGATCGGCAACGGCACGGCGAGCCGAGAGACGGAGAAGCTGGTCGCGGAACTTCTCGGCGACCTGCCGGCGCCTAAGCCCGTGAAGGTGATCGTCTCGGAGGCCGGCGCCTCGGTCTATTCCGCCTCGGAACTGGCGGCGAAGGAACTCCCCGGTCTCGACGTCTCGCTCCGCGGCGCGGTCTCGATCGCGCGCCGGCTGCAGGACCCGCTGGCCGAGCTTGTGAAGATCGAGCCGAAGGCGATCGGCGTCGGCCAGTACCAGCACGATGTCGATCAGTACAAGCTCGGCCGCTCGCTCGGCGCGGTGGTCGAGGACGCGGTGAACGCGGTCGGCGTCGATCTCAACACCGCCTCGGCGCCGTTGCTCGCCTATGTCTCGGGGCTCGGCCCCGCGCTCGCCGAGGCGATCGTGGCGCATCGCGACGCCAATGGCGCCTTCGGCAAGCGCAAGGATCTGATGGCCGTGCCCCGGCTCGGACCCCGCGCCTTCGAGCAGTGCGCCGGCTTCCTCAGGATACGCGACGGCGAGGAGCCGCTCGACGCTTCCGCCGTGCATCCCGAAGCTTACGGTGTCGCGCGCCGGATCGTCGCCGCCTGCGGACGCGACCTTCGGACGCTGATGGGTGACGAGGCGCGGCTTCGCGCGCTCGATCCGGCGGATTTCGTCGATGACAAATTCGGCCTGCCGACGGTGCGCGACCTGCTCGCCGAACTCGCCAAGCCCGGCCGCGACCCGCGCCCCGGTTTCGTCACCGCGACTTTCGCCGAGGGGGTCGAGGAGATCTCCGACCTCAGGCCCGGAATGCGGCTCGAAGGCACGGTGACCAATGTCGCGGCCTTCGGGGCCTTCGTCGATATCGGCGTGCACCAGGACGGGCTCGTGCATGTGAGCCAACTCGCCGACCGGTTCGTGAAGGACCCGCATGAGGTGGTGAAGGCCGGCGACGTGGTGAAGGTGCGGGTTCTCGAGGTCGATATTCCGCGCAAGCGCATCTCGCTTTCGATGCGCAAGGACGCCGAGGCCGGGGCGCGCCCCGGCGGCCGCGACGCGCGGGGCGATCCGGGACAGGGGCGTCCGGATCGGGGGCGCGACGACCGTCCGGGGCCGGGCGGCCCGCGTGGTCCCAAGGGTGGTCCGAAGGGCGGAGGTCCGAAGGGGGGCGGCGGGCGCGATCAGGGCGCCGGGACTGGCTCCTTCGGCGCCGCGCTTCTCGATGCGATGAAGCGCCGCTGAGCGCGGCGCGTCACGCCGCCGCACGCGATCGTGCGCGGCCGAGCCTAAAGTACGAGGCCCGGCCCCTTGGCGCGGGGGCCTCCCGTCTGCCAAGCTCGGTCCCACCAGCGCGGCGATTGGGGAGGTCTGCTCGTGGATGGACTGCTGCCGACCGGGGCCGGAGAGCCCGTCGCCGCCCTCGCAAGCGAGATGCGCGCGGCGCTGATCGGGCATGAGGAACTTGTCGAGCGGCTGATGACGGCGCTCCTCGCGCGCGGGCATGTGCTGATCGAGGGGCCGCCCGGCCTTGCCAAGACCCGCGCGGTGAAGCGGCTCGCCGGCGGGCTCGACGGCTCCTTCGCGCGCATCCAGTGCACGCCCGACCTGATGCCCTCGGACCTCACCGGCACGCAGGTCTTCCGGCGCCAGAGCGAGACCTTCGATTTCGTCGCCGGGCCGGTCTTCCATTCGCTGGTGCTGGTGGACGAGATCAACCGCGCGCCGCCCAAGGTGCAATCGGCGCTGCTGGAGGCGATGGCGGAGAACCAGGTGACGGCGGGCGGGATCACGCGGCCGTTGCCCGACCCCTTCATGGTGGTCGCGACGCAGAATTCCATCGAGCACGAGGGAACTTTCCCGCTGCCCGAGGCGCAGCTCGACCGCTTCCTGCTTCATGTCGATCTGACGCTCCCGGACGCGGAGCGGGAGCGGGCGATCCTCGATCTGGTCGAGAGCGAGGCGCGCGCGGAGCCGGCGCCGCCCGCGTCGCGGCTCACCCATGCCGAGCTTGCCGAGGCCCGCGCCGCCGCCGCCGCCGTGCATCTCGCCCCGGCGCTCCGCGATTTCATCGTGCGGCTGGTGATCGCGACGCGGGAGACCGAGGGCACGCCGATCGAAGGGCTGGTGGAACACGCGGTCTCGCCGCGGGGCACGCTGGCGCTCGCCGCCTCGTCGCGGGCGCGGGCGCTGATCCATGGCCGCGATCATGCGCTGCCGGAGGATGTCGAGGCGCTCGCTCCCGACACGCTGGCGCACCGGCTGATCCCGAGCTGGCGCGCGACCTCGGAAGGGTTGGGCGCGCGTGACATCGTCGCCCGGCTTCTCGCCGATGTCCGGCCCTGGTGATCCCTCGCGGGTCGCTTCGCCCGTGTCCTCGCCCGTGGCCTCGCCCGTCGCGGTCACCGCGGAGCGGCTGATCGCGCTCGGTGCCATCGCCGCGCGGCGCGGGCGCGAACGGCCGGAGATCGCGCGGAGGCCGGGCACGACGGCGACGCGGCCGCGTGGCCAGGGGCACGAGATCCGCGAGATCCGCCCCTTCGCCGATGGTGACGACCCGCGCCATCTCGACGCGGCGGCGACCGCGCGCACCGGCGCGCCTCAGGTCAGGGCCTTTCACGAGGATCGCGACCGCGCGCTGATGCTGATCGCCGATTTCCGCCGGCCGATGCTCTGGGGGACGCGGCGGCTTCGCTCCGTCGCGGTGGCCGAGGCGCTGGCCCTCGCGGGCTGGCAGGCGTCGCTCGATGGCGGCGCGGTGGGCGCCGCGGTGCTGACCGACGATGGCATCCTCTCGGAACGGCCGGCGCCCCGGGCGCGGGGCATGGCGAAGGTCGCGGGCTGCCTCGCGCGCGGCCATGCGATGGCGTTGGGGCTCGGCGATCATCCTGTGCGCCCGCTCGCACCGGATCTCGCCCGCGCCGGGCGGCTCGCGCCCCGCGGCGCGCGCGTCCTGCTTGGCTCGGCGCTCGACATACCCGGCTCCGGGCTCGCGGCGGCGCTCGACGGGCTGCGGCGGCGGGGCGCGTTTCGCGTGCTCCTACCGCTCGACCCGTTCGAGGCGGCGCCGCCAGCGCTCGGCCTGCCCTATCTCGCCGAGACCGGCGCCGCGATCGGCGGCTTCGCCCGGCTGCCGGCGGCGCGGGCGGAGCGTCGCGAATGGCTGCGTGGCATCGGGCTCGCGGCCGAGGAGGTGCCGACGGACGAGGTCGCGGGCGAGATGGGGGCCGCGGCATGACGACGGAGGAGGTGGTCGCCGCGCTGCATCCCCCGCGCCTGCCGGTGGGGACGGCGGCGCTCGGCCCCGGCGCGCTCGTCGCCGCCTTCGGCCTCGGCCTGCTGATCGCGCTGGTTCTCTTCACGCTTGCCCGGCCCGCTTTCCGCGCGCGGCGGAAGGTCGCCGGACCTTCGGACCTGATCGCCGGTCTCGCGGCGCTGCCGCCCGAGGCGCGTCCGCTCGCGGCGGCGCGGCTCTTCACCCGTCTCGGCGCCGCGCCGCCCGAATCCGTCACGGCGCGGCTCTATCGTCCCGGCTCCCCGCCGCTGGACGCCGCGGCGCTGGGCGATGCCCTGCGCGCCGCCTGGGCCGCGGCGGCGCCCGAGGCGCGGAGGGGCGCGCGTGTTTGAGCTTTCCGCGCCCTGGCTCCTGCTGCTCCTGCCGCTGCCTCTGCTCGCGGCGCGCCTCCTGCCGCCGCGCGATCCGATGGAAGGGGCGCTGCGCCTGCCCGAGGGGATCGCCGCCGAGGCCGCGCCGGGCGCGCGGGGGACACGCTGGCGACGCCTCCGCTTGGCGCTGGCCTGGCTTGCCTGGGCGGGGCTCGTCATCGCGCTCGCCGGGCCGGTGCGGCTGGAGCCGGTCCGCGACACGAGCGCCACGGGGCGCGACATCATCCTCGCGCTCGACATGTCGGGGAGCATGCTGATCGAGGATTTCGACCTCGACGGCGAGCCCGTGACACGGCTCGACGCGGTGAAGCGTGTCGCCGCGCGCTTCGTGACCGAGCGGCCCGGTGACCGGATCGGCCTCGTGCTCTTCGGCGACCGCGCCTATGTCGCGGCACCGCTCACCTGGGATCTCGCCGCCGTCGGCCGTGCGATCGAGGAGGCGAGCGTCGGCATCACCGGGCGCTCCACCGCCATCGCCGAGGGACTGGGCCTCGCGTTGAAGCGGATCATCGCGGCGGATGCGCGCTCGCGGGTCATCCTCCTGCTCTCCGACGGGCAGGATACCGCGCACCGGGTCGATGCGACGGAGGTGGCGCGGCTCGCCGCCGAGCACGACACGCGCGTGCACACGATCGCGCTCGGCCCCGCCGATCTGGAGACCGCGCCGGCGGATCGCGAGGCGGTCGATGTCGCGACCCTCCGCGCGATCGCCGAGGCTTCGGGCGGCCGGGGCTACCGCGTGCGGGGCACGGCGGATCTCGTCGCGATGGCCGCCGATCTCGACCAGCTCGAGCCCAACCCCTCCGACCGCCCGCCGGTCCTGATGCCGCGCCCGCTCTGGCCCTGGGCGGCGGGGCTGGCGCTTCTCGCGGCGGCGGTGCTCGGATGCCTGCCGCTCGTCGATCAGCTGTCGCGGGACCGCGCGGCGCGGGAGGGACGGCTCGCATGACCCTGGTCCTGCTGCGCCCCGCCTGGCTTCTCGCACTGATCCCGCTCGCGGCGCTCGCGATTCTCGTCTGGCGACGGAGGACAGCCGGGGGCTGGGAAGCAATCGTGGCGCCGGAACTGATGGCCTTCCTCCGCGCGCGGGGCGATGTCGGCGCGCCCGGCCAGCGCTGGCCGCTGCTGATCCCGCTCGTCCTCGCGGCGCTGATCGCGCTCTGCCTGAGCGGCCCGGCGCGGCTCCGGCCGCATGGCGCGGCCTTCGGGCGGCTCGATCCGCTCGTCGTCATGATCGATCTGTCGCCCTCGGTCACCGAGACCGCCAATCTCGGCGACGCGCAGGTGGCCGCGGCCTATCTGCTCGCCCATGGCGGCGGGCGGCCGGTCGGGCTGATCCTCTACGCCTCCGACGCCTATCTCGCCTCGGCTCCGACCAGCGATCCCGAGACGCTGCAGGGGCTGATCGCGGTGCTCGACAACGAGATCATGCCGGTCGCCGGCAGCCGGCCCGGCATCGCGCTCAGCGAGGCGGCGGATCTCTTCGCCCGGGCGGGCATGCCGGGGATCGGCGGCACGGATATCGTGATGATCTCGGACGGCGGTGGCGCCGGGGTGGAGGCCGAGGAACAGGCGGCGCGGCTCGCCGACCGGGGCGCGCGGGTCTGGGCGCTGACGCTCGACCGCGGGTCTCCCGAGGCGCCGCCGGCCGATCCCGACGGGCTCGCGGCGGTCGCACGGACCGGCGGTGGCGAGGCGCGGCCGGCCCGCGATCCCGAGCCGCTGGTCGCCGCGATCGCGGCGGCGCGCACGCGACAGCTGACCCGCGCGGCCGAGGCGCCCGAGGTCTTCGACGACCTCGGCCGCTGGTTCCTGCTCCTCGCGGCGCCCTTCGCGCTGCTCCTGTTCCGGAGCGAGCGGGGGCCGGCGCCATGACACGGTTCTTTTCTCGCGCCACGCCGCTCTTCGCCGTCGCGCTCCTTGCCATGGCGCTGCCGGGGCCGGACGCCTGGGGCCGGCTCGCCTATGCCATCGGGCTGCCGTCGCTCGCGGCCCGGCTGCTCGCAGATCCGGCCGCCCGCGGCGTCGCGCATTACAAGGCCGGTCATTATGCCGAAGCCGACGCGGCCTTCGCCGAGGCGGGACGGGTCTCGACCTACAACCGCGGCCTCAGCCTCGCCGCGACGGGCGACTACGCGCTCTCCCGCGCCTATTTCGACGCGGTGCTCTTCGCCACCCCCGCCGATTCCGAGGCGCGCGAGAACCGGGCCGTCGTCGACGCGCTGGCGCCACCGGTGATCGGGGAGGGCGACGGAGCCGGGCGGATCGCCGCGCGCTCGGTCCCCGCCGAGACGGACCCGCGGCGCGTGCGCAAGCCGCTCGGCGACGGACGGCGGGTGGCGGACGACGCCTGGCTCGCGACGCTCGCGGACGATCCGGGCGAATTCCTGCGCCTGCGGCTCGCCGACGAACACGAGCGGCGCGTCTCGCTTGGCCTCATTCCCCCGCAGGAGGATGGCGAGCGATGGTAAGGGCGCTCATCCTAATCGCGTTCCTCGGCGCGGGTGGAGGCGTGGGCGCGGCCTCGGCCGAGGTGCCGGGGAAGTCGCTGACGCTGATCGTCGAGCCGCGCTTCGTTCCCGCGGTGGTGGGCGAGATGATCCCCGTGACGATCCGGGGCGTTTACGACACCGAGATCGCGCTCGAGGAGATGGAGATCGCGCCGAGCCCCAGCTTCGACTGGGTTCAGCTCGAACAGGATTCCTGGCGTAACGAGCGTATCGGCGGCGTGACCCGCCGCGTCGTGGAGCGCAAGCTCGCGATCTTTCCGAAGACCAGCGGGCTCGATACCTTCGGGCCGGTCGATCACGTCCTGACCGTGATCGGCGCGAATTCCCAGCGCGAGGAGC
Source organism: Amaricoccus sp. W119 (assembly GCF_047275745.1). Taxonomy (NCBI): domain Bacteria; kingdom Pseudomonadati; phylum Pseudomonadota; class Alphaproteobacteria; order Rhodobacterales; family Paracoccaceae; genus Amaricoccus; species Amaricoccus sp. W119. Next base: position 96,299 of record NZ_JBKQWU010000009.1, read on the forward strand.
TGACCGTCCACGCCCAGCCCGCCGCGATCTCGGTCGGCCCGATGCCGGACGATCCGCCGTTCGAGAAACCCTGGGGCTGGCGCTTTACCGCGTCGAGGCTGACGATCACCGATGAACTCAGCACCGATCCCGCGCAACTCTCCGATGGTGAGATCGTCACGCGGACCGTGACGCTCCGCGCCGATGGGGCGCTGCCGGAGATGCTGCCGCCCCGGCCGGTCATCCAGGAGCCCTGGCTCATCACCTTCGCCGATCCGATCCAGAAATCCTTCGAGCGCGACGCGAATGGCGTGACCTCGACGGTGATCTGGACCTGGCGATTCCGCCCGGCGACGGGCGAGCCGGGCGTGGTGCCGCCGGTGCCGATTCCGTTCTTCAACACCACGACACGCAAGGTCGAGGCGGTGGAGATCCCGCCGCTTCCGGTCGCCTATGCGAGTTTCGAGGCCTCGCAGGTTCCCGGTGGCGAGATGCGCCGGGGCGCGCGGCTCGCCTATCTCGGCGCGCTCGGCATGGGGCTTCTCGCGGGGGTCGCGATCTCCGCGCTCGGCGTCGAGGGGCGGACTGGCTGGTTCGGCAGGGCGCGCCGGCTCTATTCGCCGATCCCGCTGCTGCGGCTGCGGCGGGCGGCGCGCGCGGGCGACCTGCTCGCGCTGCGCCGGGCGGGTGAGGATTATCTCGCGCCCGGCGAAGCTCGCTCGCCCGCTCGCCGCGCCGAGGCCCTGGCGCGGCTCGAGACGGCGATCTACGGGCCGGGTGCCAGCGGCCTCCATTCGGGTGGTCTCGATTCGGGCGGGTTCGATGCGCGCGTCTTCGTCCGCGACTTGCGCCGCGCCTGGCGCGGCTAGGCTCGGCCGCGCGCCGTTCTACTCTGTCTCCGCAGGCATCTGGGACGTGCGCGAATCGGCTTGCTTTGACTTACACGTTACATGTAAGTAACGCGCGGGAGGAAATCAGATGCGACGGATCGTTCCGATCGCGCCGGCGAAAAGCGTGGCGCATCAGGTGCGCGACGGGGTGCGCGATGCCATCATCGACGGCCAGTTCGCAATGGGCGAAAGCATTTCCGAGGAACGGCTCGTCGCGCTCTTCGGCGTCAGCCGCTCGCCGATCCGCGACGCCCTGAACGAGCTCAAGTTCACCGGTCTGGTCGAGATCGTCCCCAAGCGCGGCAGTTTCGTCTTCTTGCCGGACGACGAAGAGGTCGCGGATCTCTGCGAGTTTCGCCTGATGCTGGAACGCGAGGCCGCCACCCTTGCCATGACCCGCGATCCCGACGGGTTGCTGCGGCGGTTGCGCGAGATCTGCGAACGCATGGCCCGCGCCGAGGACACCGGCGATCGCGACGACTATTCCCGGGCCGATACCGACTATCACGCGGCCTTCTTCGAATTCTGCGGCAACCGGCTGGTCAGCGACGCCTATGCGCTCGCCGATGCCCGGATCGCGACGCTGCGCACCGCGTTGACCGCGCCATCGGATGACCGCCGGGAGGCGAGCTTTCACGAACATCTGCGGATGGTCGCGCAACTCGGCCTCCGCGACATGGCCGGGTTCGCCGTGACCCTGTCCGAACATATCGATCGCACCCGGCGCGTGGCCATGGTCGAACTTCGCAAGTTCAAGGAGACCGCCGATGACACTTCGCGAACGACTTGAACGCGGCCCGATCGTCACCGCCCCGGGGGCCCCGGATGCGCTGACCGCGCGTCTGATCGGCCATATGGGGTTCGAGGCGGTCTACATGACTGGCCTCGGCGCCACCGCGAGCCGGCTCGGCATGCCCGATCTCGGGCTGATGAGCCAGAGCGAGATGGCCGAGCACGCCCGCGCCATGACCCGCGCCGCCGGCATTCCGGTGATCGCGGACGCGGATACCGGCTATGGCGGACCGCTCAACATCCGCCGCGCCGTCGCCGATTACGCCATGGCGGGCGTGGCCGCGCTGCATCTCGAGGATCAGGTCAGCCCGAAACGCTGCGGCCAGCTTTCGGGCGTCCGGCTGGTGGAGGTTCCGGAAGCCGAGGCGCGGCTCCGCGCCGCGCTCGCCGCGCGCGACGCCTTCGCGGCGGAGATGCTGGTCATCGGCCGCACCGACGCGCTGCCCGCGCTCGGGATCGAGGCGGCGGTGGAGCGGGCGCGGCGCTACGCGGGTCTGGGTGTGGACCTCGTCTTCGTCGATGGCATCAAGACCCGCGCCGAGGTCGAGGCGGTGGCGGAGCGCGTACCCGGCCGCAAGGTCGTGAGCCTCGTGGACGGGACCGACGCGGCCGGACTTACCCGGGAGGAGCTCGGGGAGATGGGCTTCTCGCTCTGCCTCTACGCCGTCACCACGCTTTTCGCCGCCCTCGGCGCGGCCCGGCGCGCGCTCGAGAGCCTGAACGCCACCGGCTCGGTCGCCGGGATCGGCGGGCAGATGACCTATGCCGAGTTCTGCGAGGTCGTCGGCCTCGGCGCGCATCAGGGCTTCGCACACGAGTTCGAGGCATGAGCGCCGAAGGCGCCACGGTCCTGATCACCGGCGGCGCCGCCGGGATCGGTTTCGAGATCGCACGCGCCGTCACCGCGCGGGGGGCGCGCGCCCTGATCTGGGATATCGACGCGGCGAGCCTCGAACGGGCCGCCGCCGAACTGCCGGGCTGCGGCGCCGTCGCGGCGGATGTCTCCGATGCCGATTCCGTGGCACGGGCGATCGCTGAGGGGCCGGAACCCACGCATCTCGTGAACAACGCCGGCATCCTCGGCCCCGACATGGGCTTCGACGCCGCCGACGCGGGTGCCATCGACCGCGTGCTGGCGGTCAACCTGCGCGGGCCGCTGCTCGTCACTTCCGCCTTCCTGAACGCGCGGGTCGAACACGGCGCCGCCAGTATCCTCAACATGTCCTCGATCGCCGGATTCAACGGCGGGGCGCGGGGGCGGGCGGTCTATGGCGCGACCAAGGGGGCCATTCTCGCGCTGACCCAGGCGATGGCGCGCGATCTCGCGCCCGCGCTCAGGGTCAACGCGCTCGCGCCCGGCATCATCGACACCGAGATCCAGGCCGGGCTTTTCGCCGATCGCGCCGCGCTCGAAGCCACGGCGGCGGGCATCCCGCTGGCCCGGCTCGGCCAGCCGTCGGAAGTCGCGGCCGCCGCCGCCTGGCTGCTGTTCGATGCCGCCTATGTCACCGGAGAAGTCATTCGCGTTGCAGGAGGGCGCAAATGAAACGATCGCTCGATCTGATGTTCTACCTGCTGGACTGCGTGCTGGTCCTGCTGCTCGGGGCGATGACCGTCATGGTCTTCGTCAATGTCGTGTTGCGATACGGCTTCGGCAACGGGCTCGACATCTCCGACGAGATGTCGCGCTTCTGCTTCGTCTGGCTGATCTTCCTCGGCTCGATCTCGGCCATGCGGCGCAACATGCACATGGGCTTCGACCTCGTGGTGACCTCGGTCGGGCCCTCGGCGCGGCGCGTGCTTCTGACGGTCGCGAACGGGCTCATCCTCGCCGTCTGCCTGCTGATCCTGACCGGCACGATCATGCAGTGGCACGTCAATGCGACCAATATCGCGCCCGTGACGCGGATGCCGATGATCTGGGTCTTCGGCGTCGCCGTCCCGATGTCGCTCGCGATCGGCATCATGGCCGGGCTGCGCATGGTGGGCTACGCCACCGGGCGGCTGAGCGACGCGCCCGATCATGTCGATCCGGAGATGCATCAATGAGCCTCGTCATCTTTCTCGTCACGCTCGGCCTGACGCTCGCGACCGGCGTTCCAGTCGCCTTCGCGCTCATCATCTGCGCCGTCACCATGGGGATCTCGCTCGATCTCTTCGATCCGCAGATCATCTCGCAGCGCTTCATCGTGGGTGCGAACAACTTCTCGCTGCTGGCGATCCCGTTCTTCCTGCTGGCGGGCGAGCTCATGAACGCGGGCGGCCTTTCGCAGCGCATCATCAAGTTCGCCATGGCCTTCGTCGGCCATCTGAAGGGCGGGCTCGGCGTGGTCGCGATCTTCGCCGCGGTCATCCTCGCGAGCCTTTCGGGCTCGGCCGCGGCCGACACGGCGGCGCTGATCTCGATCCTGCTGCCGATGATGCGGGCTTCCGGCCATGACGAGGCGCGTTCGGTCGGGCTCATGGCCTCGGGCGGGATCATCGCGCCGATCATTCCGCCGTCGATCGCCTATATCATCTTCGGCGTGGCGACCAACCTCTCGATCTCGCAGCTCTTCATGGCAGGGATCGTGCCCGGCGCGATGATGGGCCTCGGCGCGCTCGCCGTCTGGATGTTCCTCGCCCGGCGCGAGAACGTGATGCCCCTGCCGCGCCAGGACTGGCCCGCGCGGATCGCGGCGCTGAAGGGCGCGGCCTGGGCGCTCGGACTGCCGGTCATCATCCTCGGCGGCATCCGCTTCGGCGTCGTCACCCCGACCGAGGCCGCCGTCGTCGCCGCGGTCTACGCGCTGCTCGTCGGCTTCTTCGTCTACCGCGAACTGAAGCTCTCGATGCTCTTCGACGTGTTCCGCAACGCCGCCTATACGACCGCGGTGGTGATGCTCCTCGCGGCGGCGGCGCTGACGACCGCCTGGTTCATCTCGATCGCGGATCTCTCGGGCATCGTGCTCGATCTCGTCGGGCCGCTCGTCGATCATCCGAAGATCCTGCTCCTCGTCATCATGGCGCTGATCCTGATCATCGGCACGATGATGGACATGGGCCCGACCATCCTTATCCTCGCCCCGGTGCTCTTGCCGGTGGTCGAGGAAGCCGGGATCGATCCGATCTATTTCGGCGTTCTCTTCGTCATCAACACCGCCATCGGGCTCATCACGCCGCCCGTGGGGATCGTGCTCTCGGTCGCGTCGGGTGTGTCGGGGATCTCGATGCACCGGGTCGCGATGGGCGCCATGCCCTTCCTCGCGGCCCAGGTCCTCGTCCTCGTGCTGCTGGTCCTGTTCCCGCAGCTCGTCCTCTGGCCGCTGTCCTGGCTCCAATAGTCTCATAACGGGAGGAATCCATGCTTGACCATCTGACCAAGGCCGCCTCGGCGCTCGCCCTCGCCGCCGCGCTGGCCCCGGCCGCCGCCTTGGCGCAGGAATACAACCGCCATACCTTCAAGGTCTCGAATGGCGCGGCCGAGGATCACCCGGTCTCGGCCGGCGTGGACGCCATGTCGGAATGCCTCGAAGCCGCCAGCGACGGAAGCATGAAGCTCCGCGGCTTCTACAACGGACAGCTCGGCGACGACGCGGAGGCGACGCAATCGGTGCGCTCCGGCTCGATCGAGATGGTCGTGACCGGCGCGGCGGCGATCGGCGGGATCGAACCGGCGATGAGCGCGCTCGAACTGCCGTTCCTCTTCACCTCGGACTGGGAAGTGGACGGGATCATGACCGGCCCCTATTTCGATCACCTGGCCGAGAAGATGCCCCAGCACGGGCTGATCCTGCTGTCGATCTGGGAGAACGGCTTCCGCAACACCACGAATTCCAAACACGCCATCGACAGCATTGAGGGCTTCAAGGGCCTGAACTTCCGCGTGATGCAGAATCCTGTCTTCATCGACACCTTCCGGCGGCTCGGTGCCAATCCGGTGCCAATGGCCTTCGGCGAGGTCTTCACCGCGCTCGAGACCGGCGCCGTGGACGGGCAGGAGAACCCGATCCCGCTCATCCAGGCGACAAAGTTCTACGAGGTGCAGAAGTATCTGACCCTGACGCGCCACGCCTATTCCCCGACCCCGGTCCTGATGTCGAAATCGGTCTGGGACGAGCTGAACGCGGATGAGCAGACGCTCGTCAGGGATTGCGCGACCTATGCCCGCGAACCGCAGATCGAGCGCTCGCGCGAGGTGGCGAACGCGGCGCTGGAGGAACTCAGGGCCGAGGGCATGGAAATCTCCGAACTGCCCATGGCCGAGTTCGAGAAGCTGCTCGCGGTCGTGGAGCCGGTCTACGAGGCCAACATGGAATCGGTCGGCAAGGAGAACTTCGACCTGTTGATGAGCGAGCTCAACAAGCTGCGCGCAACCGGAGACTGATAGACCGCCCGCCGCGCGGCGTTGCGCGGCGGGCCCACGCCGACAGGATGGACGAGATGGGCGACGCCAGACCAGTTTCCGACACCGATGCCTGCCGGGCGGCGCTCGCCGAGCGTTTCCCCGGGCCGGCATGGCTCGACGGGGACGACATCCCCGCGCGCAACACGCATGACACCAGCTATCTGCCCGCGACACGGCCGCTCGGCGTGGCGCGGCCGAACGACCCGGCGGGCTTCGCCGATGCGATGACGATCTGTGCGCGCCACGACGTGCCGGTCGTGCCGCAGGCCGGATTGACCGGGCTCGCCGGCGGGGCGCATCCGCTCGAAGGCGCCGTCGCGATTTCCTTCGAGCGCTTCTCGGGCATCGAGGAGATCGACCCGGCCTCGGCGACCATGACGGTGCGCGCCGGAACGCCGCTCGAAACCATCCAGCGCGCGGCGGACGAGGCCGGGTTCTTTATCCCGCTCGATCTCGGCGCGCGCGGCTCCTGCCTGATCGGCGGCAATCTCGGCACCAACGCGGGCGGCAACCGGGTCATCCGCTACGGCATGGCGCGCGAGATGGTCCTGGGGCTCGAATACGTGCTGCCCGACGGCACGCTGATCACCGGCCTCAACAAGATGATCAAGAACAACGCCGGCTATGACCTGAAACAGCTCTTCATGGGCTCGGAGGGCACGCTCGGCATGATCACCCGCGCGGTGCTGCGGCTTTATCCGAAGCCCGGCTGCACCTGCGCCGCGCTTTGCGGACTCAGGGGCTACGAGGATGTCCTGGGGCTTCTCGCCGCCGCGCGGCGCGGGCTCGGGCCGATGCTCTCGGCCTTCGAGGTGATGTGGCCCGACTACTGGCACGAGGCCACCGTCACCGTCCCGAACATCCGCCGCCCGATCGAGGGCGATCACGCCTTCTACGTGCTGGTCGAGATGCAGGGCATGGACGAGGCGCTCGACGCTCCCCGGTTCGAATCCTGGCTGGAGGGCCAGTTCGAGTCCGGGCTGATCGAGGACGCCGCCATCGCACGCAGCCTCGCGGATGTGGCCGCCTTCTGGCGCACCCGCGACGCGGCGGGCGAGTTCGGCACGGTACTGGGCCCGCATTCAGCCTTCGACATCGGCCTGCCGGTTCGCGCGATGGACGATTTCGCCACCGAATGCCGCGCCGCACTGGCAGCGACGCTGCCCGGCTGCCTCTCGGTCTATTATGGCCATATCGGCGACGGGAACCTGCACATCGTGGCGCTGGTTCCCGGGGCCGCGGAACAGCCGGGCAAGGCGATTTCCGAGATCGTCTACACCACGGTCGGCCGGCACGGCGGCACGATCTCGGCGGAGCATGGGATCGGGCTGGTCAAGAAGCCCTATCTGCCGCTCAGCCGGAGCGAGGGCGAACTCGCGCTGATGCGGCGGCTGAAGCGGGCGCTGGACCCGCGTGGCGTGCTGAATCCCGGCAAGGTAATCAATATGGAGAATATGTGATGAATCCGCTCAAGGAGCGCCTGCGGGCTGGAGAATTCCTGAAGGCGGCCTGGGTCGAGCTTGCGAGCCCCGACGTGGCCGAGATCATGGTCCGACACGGCTGGGACATCATCGTGATCGACGGCGAGCATGGCGTCGGCGGGCTCGAGGATTGGGTCGCCACCGCGCGCGCGGTGGAAGCGGCGGGCGGCGAGGTCATCCTGCGCGTGCCGGACGGATCGGACAGCCTCCTGAAGCGCGTGCTGGACCGCGGGTTCCGGTCGATCATCGTGCCGATGNGCGGCGGGCGGCGAGGTCATCCTGCGCGTGCCGGACGGATCGGACAGCCTCCTGAAGCGCGTGCTGGACCGCGGGTTCCGGTCGATCATCGTGCCGATGGTCAACTCCGCCAGCGACGCCGCCTCGATCGTCGGCGCCTGCCGCTACCCGCGCCTCGGCCGTCGCGGCTACGCGGCGCCGGTGGTGCGCGGCTCGCGCTATGGCACGGTGGCGGATTACGCGAGGACCGAGGCCGCCGACGAACTGCTGCTGATCGTCCAGTGCGAGCATGTCGATGCCGTCTCGGACATAGAGGCCCTGTCGAAGGTCGAGGGCGTCGACATGGTCTTCATCGGACCGAACGATCTGGTGGGGTCCATGGGGCTCCTTGAGCAGCTGGAAGCGCAACCGCTCAAGGACGCGCTCGCCCGTGTCGAGGGCGCGGCGAACGCCGCCTCGCGCTGGCTCGGGACCATCACCGGGCCGGATCGGGACTGGGCGGACCTGGAGAAGCTGGGCTACCGGCTGGCCGTCGGGCCGAACGACATCGCCATTCTGATCGCCGGCGCCCAGGCGGCCGCAAGGGCCAGCGGCAAGGACATTCCGGCACCGGCCGCGCCGTCTCCCCGTTACTAGCTCGCCAGCATCTGGCGGATCGCGCCGAGTACCTCCTCCGGCGAATAGGGTTTCGGCATGAACCGGCTGTCGTCGGGCAGGACGCCCCGGAGCGGAACCTGCTTGCCGGACGTCACGATGACGCGGACGGCCGGCCAGCGGGCATGGACCGCCTCGGAGAGGTCGAGGCCGTCCATCGAGCCGGGCATGTCGACGTCCGTGAACAGGACGCCGATCTCCGCGTCGCAGGCGAGGAGCTGAAGCGCCTCGTCCGCGTTGGCAGCTTCCAGAACCTCGAAGCCGCCTTCCCGGATATCATCCGAGATCGCGAAGCGAATGATCGCTTCGTCTTCGACCACCAGCACCTTCATGCGCCCTCGTTCTTGCTTTCCGACAGCGCGGCCCAGGGAGCCACGAGCCTGAACACAACGCCGGACGGCACGAAATCGATGCGGATCTCGCCGGAGAAATCGGCGGCGAGCACGCGTTCGAGAAGCATGCGGCCGAATCCGCGCCGCGATGGCGGGCCGACCGGGGGGCCGCCGCTCTCCGTCCAGTTGAGAACCAGCGCATCGGCACCCTTGGCATCGGTCCCGCGGGCCCAGGAGAGGGTGACGGTTCCACCCGCCGAGAGCGCGCCGTACTTGAGCGCGTTCGTCGCCAGTTCATTGACCGCGAGCGTCAGCGACAGGGCGCGCCGGGGGCCGATCGCCACTTCGGGGCCGGAGACCTCGATCGCCTCCGAGCCGAACGGGGCCAGCGCCGCCTCGATCACTTCGCGGATCGGGGCGAGGCGCCACTGCTTGCTGTTGAGCAGATCATGGGCCGCCGCGAGCGCGCGCAGACGCTGCGTCAGCAGTTCGCGGGCGACGGCGATATCGGCGGTCTTGAGCGTCTGGGAGGCGATCGCGAGGACGGTCGCGAGGATGTTCTTGATCCGGTGCGAGAGTTCATGCGTCAGCAGGTGCTGGCGCATCTCCGCTTCCTTGGCCTCGGTGATGTCGCGCATCACGCCGAACATCTTGATCGGCTGGCCTTCGGCATCGCGGATGAATTCGATGTGGCGTGCGATCCAGCGGATCTCGCCGGTGTCGGCGCGGCGCATCCGGTACTCGACCTGAGTGGCGGCCGAGCCATCGGCCCGCGTGGAGGCGGTCGAGCGTACCGGGGCATCCTCCGGCAGAACGAGCGACTCGAGGACGCTGACATCCGCGCTTGTCCGCGGCTCCAGGCCCCAGAGGTCCCAGAGCGTATCGGAGCCGATCACCCGGCCGCTCGCGATATCGACCTCGAGCGAGGCGATGCCCGCGACGCGCTGCGACAGGCGCAGGCGGGTCTCGCTGTCGCGGAGCGCCGCGATCGCACGGCGCGTATCGTCGAAATCGGTGCTGGTCCCGACCCAGCCCGCGATCCGGTCCCGCGCGTCACGAAGCGGCACCGCGCGGATCAGGTGCCACCGCCATGCGCCGTCATGACGGCGCAGCCGGGCCTCGATCTCGTAGGGCTGGCCCTGGTCGAGCGCGTTCCGCCACCGATCGGCCACGCGCCAGCGTTCGTCGGGGTGGATGAGCCTGATCCAGTCGGCCGCCGCCACCGTTTCCGAACCGAAGCCGAAATAGTCGCGCAACTGCTCGTTGTACCAATCCACCACGCCGTCGGGCCGCGTCGACCAGAGGTGGTTGGGAAGCATGTCGGCGAAGACACGGAATCGCTGTTCGCTCTCGCGGAGCGCCTTTTGGGCGGCGACACGGTCGGTGATGTCGTTGCCTTCGAGGAAGATGGCGGTGGCCCGGCCATCGTCGTCCAGCATGGGCTGGTACACGAAGTCGACGACGCGGCGAATGACGGGTTCGCCCGGGGCGGGCTGTAGCTCGACAGAGTAGCCCAGGCCAACGAAAGGCTCGCCGGTCGCGTGGACGCGGTCGAGCAGTTCATGGAACCCCTGGCGTCCCATCTTGGGCAGCGCCTCGCGGACCGGCTTGCCGATCACGTCCCGGTGGCCGATCAGCTTGCGATAGGCGGCATTCGTGAAGTCGAAGACGTGGTCGGGCCCGCTCAGCAGCGCCATGAAGCTCGGCGCCTGCTCGAACATCCGCGTCAGCCGCTCGCGCTCGGTCGCGGCGGCGGCGCGCAGCCTCACCTTCTCGGTCGTCTCGTGAATCGTGACGAAGACACCATCCGGCTCGCCCTCCGCGTCGGGGATCGGCGAATAGTCCACGGTGATCCAGATCTGCTCATCGACGCCCCTGCGCCGGACCGTCAGCTCCAGATCCTCGTAGCTCAGCTCGCCGCCGCCCCGGACGACGCGGAGGACGTGGCTGTTGAAGTCGGCGACCTCGGGCCAGGCGTCGCAGACCGGTACCCCGAGGCAGCCGGGATGCCGGCCGGCCGCGATCGGGATGTAGCCGTCGTTGTAGATCATCACCCCGTCGGGACCGAGCAGGAGGACCATCGGGGCCCCCGCGCGGAGGATGATGGAGACGGCCGCCCGGATATGCGGAGGCCAGCCGTCGATCGGTCCGATCGTCGTCCCCGACCAGTCGAAGGCGCGGACATGTCCCGCCATCTCGCTGGTTCCGAGCAGGGCCGACAGGGGATCACGAGGGGCGGTCATCGTCCTCCTCCGGGCGGCGGCGCGTCGCCCCTCGGGGCAGTTAGCGACGGAGCGCGCGCTTCCGCAAGGGTTGCCGAACCCATGCCGGGCGCCGGCGACGCCTGTTGGCACTTGCCGGCGTGGGGCACTCGCGACCGGAGTTACACCTCGCCTCCGATCGCATGCGCGCCTAGATTGTACGGGCGCGCGTCCTCGTGACCGGCCGCCCGCGCCCCGTGATGCCCGAACCTGCCGGAGCAGCCCGCCGCCATGACGCTCGACCTCAGCCTCGTCGCCGCCTTCCTTCAGGTCGCCATGATCGACCTCGTGCTGGCGAGCGACAACGCGGTGGTCATCGGCCTCGCCGTGGCCGGCCTGCCCGCGGCGCAACGCGCGCGCGCGATCCTGGTCGGCATCATCGCCGCGACGGCGCTCAGGATCTTCTTCGCCCTGATCACGGTCCAGCTCCTGCGGCTGGACGGCCTCATGCTCGCGGGAGGTTTCCTGCTGCTCTGGGTCTGCTGGAACATGTGGCGGGAGCTGCGCCGCCGCGCCGAGCCGGATCGGGAGGCGGCGGGCAACGATGGTTCCGGCGCGGCGGGGGATGGCGCCGCCGCCGGAACGGTCGGAGCCGCGCCACCCGCGAAGTCGCTGCGCCGGGCCGTCACCCAGATCGTGATCGCCGATGTCTCGATGTCGCTCGACAACGTGCTCGCCGTCGCCGGGGCGGCGCGCGATCACCTCGCGGCCCTGGTCCTCGGGCTGGTCCTGTCGGTCGCGCTGATGGGTCTCGCCTCGGCCTTCATCGCGCGGCTTCTGACGCGCTACCGCTGGATCGCCTATCTCGGGCTCGCGGTGATCCTCCTCGTGGCACTCCGGATGATCCACGAGGGCGCCGGGCAGGTCCTCGACGGCGGCCTGCCGATCCCCTTCCCCGAAAGGTCGTGAGCGATCTCAGTCGTAGAACAGGCAGACACGCTGGCCGCGCAGCTCTATGACCTCGATGTCGATGCCGTAAATGTCGCGCAGGACCTCCGGGCGGATGATCTCAGCGCTCGGGCCGACATGGCGCACACGGCCGTCACGCATCGCCACGATCCGGTCGGAATACCAGGCGGCGAAGTTGATGTCGTGTAGCACGACGACGACGGATTTGCCGAGTTCGGAGGCCGCGCGCCTCAGGATCCGCATCATCGCCCGCGCATGGCGCATGTCGAGATTGTTGAGCGGCTCGTCGAGCAGCAGGTAATCGGTGTCCTGCGCCAGCACCATGGCGACGAAGGCGCGCTGCCGCTGCCCGCCCGACAGTTCATCGAGATAGCGCTCCTCGAACCCGTCGAGTTCGAGATAGCCGATCGCGCGGGTCACATGCGCCAAATCCTCGGCGGTGGTTCGACCCTTGGTGTAGGGATAGCGGCCGAAGCTGACGAGATCGCGGACCGTCAGGCGGGCGGTCAGGTGGTTCTCCTGCCTGAGGATCGACAGCCGTCGCGCGAGCTCGTCGCTCGGGGCCGTCGCGACGTCGAGTTCGTCGACGCTCGCGCGGCCCGCGTCCATCGGCAGCAGGCGCGAGATCATGCCGAGCAGCGTCGATTTGCCGGCGCCGTTCGGACCGATGAGCGACGTGATGCCCCCCCGCGGCAGCGACAGGCTCACCCCGTCGACCACCACCGTGTCACCGTAGCGTTTCGTGACCTCCCGCGCCTCGATCATCGCGCGTTCCTCCTCAGGATCAGGAACAGGAAGACGATCCCGCCCACGAATTCGATGACGATGCTGAGCGCCGTGTCGAAGGCGAAGAGCCGTTCGAGGATCATCTGACCGCCGACCAGGGCGATCACCGCGATCAGGACCGCCGCCGGCAGGATCAGCCGGTGGCGGCTGGTTCCGACCAGAGCGTGGGCGAGGCTCGCGACCAGAAGGCCGAAGAAGGTGACCGGCCCGACGAGCGCGGTCGAGACGGAGACCAGAACCGCGACGATCACCAGGGCCACCGTGACCGTCCGGCGGTAGGGCACGCCAAGCCCGATCGCCATCGGCCGGCCGAGCATCAGGACGTCGAGCGCCGGCAGCATCCTGAACCCAATGGCGCTCGCGGCGAGAACCAGCGCGCCCGCGGTTCCGAGAAGCCGGGTGTCGATGGAGTTGAAGCTCGCGAAGAGCGAGTCCTGCAGCATGGCGAATTCATTGGGATCGAGCACGCGCTGCGCGAATTCCGCGACGGAGCGGAAGAAGGTACCGATCACGATGCCGACCAGGACGAGCAGATAGAGCCCGCGCTCGGCCCCGGTGAACAGCAATCGGAACAGGAGGCCCGAGAACAGCATCATCGCCGCGACCTGCCCGAGGAAGGCCGGCCAGGGCGGCAGGGTCGCGAGCGTCGCGGAGCCGAAGAGCACGACGACCATGGTCTGGATCAGGATGTAGAGCGCGTCGAAACCCATGATCGAAGGCGTCAGGATGCGGTTATTGGTGACGGTCTGGAACAGCACGGTCGAGACCGCGACCGCGTAGGCGACGAGGATGAGGCCGATGAGCTTCACGCCGCGAAACCAGAGGATGAAACTCCAGGACCCCCGCGCGCCGAGTGTCATGAAGAGCACGATCGCGACCGCGGTGCCGATCCCGAGGCCGATGAGGGCCATGCGCGCGCGTCTCTCTCCCCGCCACGCTTCAGACATGACGCTTCCTCAGCAGCAGCCAGAGGAAGAGCCCGCCGCCGACCACGCCGACCACGGTCCCGATCGGGATCTCGTAGGGCGCGCGGATGACGCGGCCAAAGATGTCGCAGGCGAGCACGAAGGCGGCGCCCAGCGTCGCGACCCAGGGAACCGCGCGGCGCATGTTGTCGCCGATCAGGAGGCTCACGATATTCGGAACCACGAGGCCGAGGAACGGGATCATGCCGACCGTGGAGACCACGACCGCGGTGACGATGGCGACGATGGAGACGCCGAGGGCCAGGACCCGGCGATAGTCGAGGCCGAGATTCGTCGCGAAATCGCGGCCGAGCCCCGCCACGGTGAACCGGTCCGCCGCGATCCAGGCGATCGCCGCCGCGCCGAAGCCGAGCCAGAGCAGTTCGTAGCGGCCGAGCAGCACACCGGAGAAATCCCCGGTCCGCCAGGCCGCCAGCATCTGTAGCAGTTCGAAGCGATAGGCGAGAAAGGCGGTGATCGACCCGATCACCCCGCCGAACATGATCCCGATCAGGGGAACCATCACCACGTCGCGGAGCGGCGCGCGGGCGAGGAGGCGCAGGAACAGCACTGTCCCGGCGCCGGCGAAGGCCGCGGAGACCAGCATCTTGCCCATGATCGGCGTGCCCGGCGCCAGGAAGGTGACGAGCAGCAGCCCGAGGCTCGCCGCGTCCACCGTGCCCGCCGTCGAGGGTTCGACGAAGCGGTTCCGGATCATCATCTGCATCAGGAGGCCCGCGATCGACATCGATGAGCCGGCGAGCACCAGCGCCGCGGTCCGGGGCAGGCGGCTGATGATCATCACGCGCGCCGCCTCGCCGTCCGGCCCGCCTGCGAGCAGGGTCGCGGGCGTCACGTCGGAGACACCGACGAAGAGGCTCGCCCCGGCGAGCCCCAGCATTGCGATGAGCAGGAGGGTGAAGCGATTCATCCTGGCAAGCGGGCTCGGAGCGGTCCGCGTCAGCCCTTGTCGAGCGCCTCGGCGATCTGGTCGAGCAGCGTGTTGAGCGCGGTATACCCGCCCGAGGCGATGTAGGCGGCGGCCGGATCGAGATAGATCACCTGGCCTTCCTTCCAGGCCTTGGTCCCGGCGACGAGCTCGTTGTCGAGCGTCGCACGCGCCGCGCCGCCGTCCGGCGCCGCCTCGCCGATCGCGGCGTCGCGGTCGATCACGAAGAGCCAGTCGGGGTTCTTTTCGAGGATGTACTCGAAGGAGGCGACGTCGCCCTGATGGAAGCGGTCGTCGATGCCGCTCTCGACCGGGGCGAAACCGAGCTCGCGGTGTATCCAGCCGACGCGCGAGGTCGGGCCGTAGACGCCGACCTTGCCCGCGTTGGTGACGAGAATCATCGCGGTGCCCGCCGTCGCGGCCTTCTCGCTCAGAGTTGCGAGTTTCTTGTCGAGCGCGGCGTTGAGTTCCTCGGCCGCGGCCTCCTTGCCGAAGATCTCGCCGATGAGGGCGACATTGTGCTTCACGCTTTCCGTGTAGTTCTCCGGGGCGACCGTCAGATCGATCGTCGGTAGCATCCGCGAGAGTTCCGGATATTTCGACGCCGACCGCCCGCCGACGATCATCAGGTCGCCCCCGGCCGCGTTGATCGCCTCATAGTCCGGTTCGAAGATCGTACCGACCTTCACGTATCTGTCGTCCGCGAAGCCCGCGAGATAGGGCGGCAGATTGCTGCCGAGAACGCCATGGGGTTCGATCCCGAGCGCCTCGATGATGTCGAGCGCGTTGATGTCGAGCACGAGCGGCCTGGCCGGCGGGATCTCGACCGCGGTCTCTCCCTGGGCGTGTATGATCGCGCGCTCCTCCGCGACCGAGGCGAAGGGCAGTACGAGCGTGAGCGCGAGAGCTGGAACGAGGGCGATCCGCATCGGAAAGGCCTTTCATCGTGAGCGGGATTGGGGCCGGCGACGGCCGCGTCCGGACACCCCTAGGACGAGGCGGCGGGGCGTGTCAAAGATTAATTGATGTTTTCAGTCGGGATATCGGATCCCGCCGGGGCGACGCGAACAGGCGCCGTGAATTCGCCCGATCGTGGTGGTCCGGCATTCCCCGCCCGATGCCAGCGCCGGGCAGGGTAGCCGCGGTGCGACGGGACGGGCGGGAACCGGAAAATCGCTTGCCTGACAATCGTTCTGCGCTAGACTTTCATTCAGGAACAAGGACCCGGTGCAATCCCGGGTGGCTATTCCGGCCGCCGATCCGCCGGACAACTCGCCGCGCTATTGGGGTGCGGCCGGCTAGCGTCAAGCGCCGAGCGCGGTTCCAGTTAACGTGTTTGCATCAGATGGATGAATCGACCGCGCACGCGCGGCGCGGAGCCAACAGAACCACCACCCGTGGCCCCGACCGGCGCATCGCCTCCTTCGCGGCGCTCCGCGAACACTGGCGGGAGGATTTCGTCGCCAATGACTCGAGTCTGTTTCGTCCCGGCTTCATCGCCGTGGCGAACTACCGATTCGGCGTCTGGGCGTTCGGGATAGAGAATGCCGTGTTCCGGGCGCCGCTCACCTTGCTCTACGTGCTGATCTATCACTTCGTGAAGAACGTTCTCGGCATCGAACTGCACTACAAGGTGCGTGTCGGGCGTCGGCTGCGTATCGGCCACCAGCACGGGATCGTCATTCACCGCGACGTCCAGATCGGCGACGATTGCCTGTTGCGCCAGAATGTGACGATCGGAGTTTCGCGCCTCGGTGTTCCTCGCGAGGAGGTGCCGGTGATCGGCGACCGGGTCGAGATCGGCGCGGGCGCCGTCGTGCTGTCTCCGGCGCGCATCGGCGATGACGTATTGATCGGCCCGAACACGGTCGTGCGGCGCCATGTGCCGCCACGCTGCCGTGTGCTCCCGCCTGATCCGGTGATCCAGGAGCGTCGCATGCACCCCGCGCGAGCCTGAGCTCCGCGCGAGGTTTGACCCGGACGTTCGATCCGGGTTCGATCCGGGGCTCGGCACCGGGGTTACCACGTCACGCCGGCGTCACTGGACAAGCAGGGCGCGGCGTCCAAAATGGTTCGGTCGATCCGCTGGAGCCTCGCCCATGTCATGCTTGCCGGTGCCTTCCGCCCGGGCCTCCTTCGCCCTCGCCGTCACCCTCGGCCTTCTGCTCGCCGGTTGCGGCACGACCTACCAGGTGGCCGACCCCGGTTCCTCGGCGATCCCGCCCGCGCCGGGCGACGCCGCCGCGGCCCCGTCCGGACGTGCCCGGACCGAAGGGGACTTCCGCCGGGTCGCCGCCCGCATCGAGCCGGTCGCGGAGCAGTTCTGCCGCGAGGAGCATCCGGATTCGCCCCGGATCGCCTGTGATTTCGCGATCGGGCTCAACCGCGATCCCGACATGCCCCCGAACGCCTTCCAGACCCGCGACAAGAACGGCCGCCCGCTCATCGTCGTCGGCCAGGCGCTGCTGGAGGACATGACCGACAATGACGAACTGGCCTTCGTGCTGAGCCACGAGGCCAGCCACCAGATCGCCGATCATCTCGGCAAGCAGGAGCAGCAGCAGATCTTCGGCGCGCTGATCCTCGGCGGGCTGACGGCCGCGGCCGGCCAGTACGGGGGGATTGGGGCGAGCGACTCGCAGATCAAGCAGGCGATGGACATGGGCGCTTTCCTCGGCGGACGGGCCTACAGCCAGAGCTACGAGCTCGAGGCCGACACGCTCGGCGCCTTCATCGCGGCGCGTGCCGGTTACGATCCGGAACGCGGCGCGCTGATCTTCACGCGGCCTTCACTCGCCGGCGGGGGCGGGCTGCTCGCGACCCATCCGGCCTCCGCGCAGCGGATGCGCGCGGTCTCGGCCGCGACGGCGGAGATCCGGCGCCAGGAAGCCGCCGGCGTCGTTCCGCGCCCGGAATACGCCGAACGACGGTTCTGAGG
Source organism: Amaricoccus sp. W119 (assembly GCF_047275745.1). Lineage (NCBI taxonomy): Bacteria > Pseudomonadati > Pseudomonadota > Alphaproteobacteria > Rhodobacterales > Paracoccaceae > Amaricoccus > Amaricoccus sp. W119. Next base: position 113,859 of record NZ_JBKQWU010000009.1, read on the forward strand.
CGCGAAACAGGCCCGGAAAAGGCAATCTCCGGGCGGTCGAAAAAAATTCACCGAACCGTCTTTTTGGGGGTTGCGAGTCACCCGGCGCCTCCCTAAATACCCCCTCACCGCAGCGGACGGGGTCGCAACGACCACAACGGCGGCGGGAAAAATCGGCAGATGACGAGGCAGGACGCGTCAAGGTAAAGACGCCATCGCCTTCTGTTTGCCGGTTACGCTCTTTGAAATTTGAATTTGATGAAGGGATATGCGGGCGGTTGGGTTTCGTTTCGACGAAGCGGATCGCTGGCATATCGGCTCTCTAGGGTGGTTTCGGCTGCTCGATGATGGG